>JAXDLD010000750.1:0-5059 GCA_034666805.1 Acidobacteriota bacterium | reverse complement strand
TCCTCGTTCAGGAGGTGAAGCTCGGCAAGATCGAGATCCCGAAAGGCCTGATTCCAAGGCTGCTCAGCCAGATGAAACGGGGAAAGACGGTCGAAGGCGTATCGCAGAACGGACTGCCGATGGTCATGCCCTCTTACATTTCAGACGTGCGCATCTCGGACGGAAAAATCACGCTCTACAAGAGTGTCCGGTGAGCCGCAGGATACTGGTCATCGACGATGAGCAGGGAATTCGGGCGGCGCTGGGACAGCTCCTCGAGTACGAGGGGTACGAGGTGCGCACACTGGCGAATGCGGCGGACGGAATAGCCGAATACCAGAAGTGGCGCCCGCACCTGGTCTTCCTCGACGTGAAGATGGCCGGGATGGACGGCATGGAAGCGCTGAAAAAACTGCGTGAGCTCGATCCCGCCGCCACGGTGGTGATGATCAGCGGTCACGCCACCATCCGCACAGCCGTAGAAGCGACCCAGCTCGGCGCCTACGAGATACTGGAGAAGCCACTCGACACGGACCGCATCCTGGTGATGCTGCGGAACGCGCTCACCCATCTCGACCTCCAGGAAGAGAACGCCCGACTCAAGCAATCCATCGACGCGCCTTTCGAGATCGTCGGCAAGACTCCGGTGATGCGCGCGCTGATGGATAAGGTAGAGAAGGTCGCAGCGACTCCGGCCCGCGTCCTCATCACGGGTGAGAACGGTACGGGCAAAGAGCTGGTCGCGCGCGCACTCCACCGTATGTCCCCGCGCGCAACCAAGCCCTTTGTCGAGGTCAATTGCGCTGCCATACCTGGTGAGCTGATCGAGAGCGAGCTGTTCGGCCACATGAAGGGATCGTTCACGGGAGCAATTTCCGATCGCGCGGGGAAGTTCGAGCAGGCGAACAAGGGGACGCTTTTCCTCGACGAGATCGGTGACATGAGCCTCAACGCGCAGGCGAAAGTCCTGCGCGTTCTGCAGGACAACGTCATCACCAGAATCGGCGGCGCCAAACCGATCTCCGTGGATGTGAGGGTGATCGCAGCCACGAACAAGACCCTCGAGAACGAAATCGCCGGTGGGAAGTTCCGCGAGGACCTGTACTACCGGCTCAATGTCGTCCCGATCCACGTTCCGCCCATTCGTGAGCGGCGGGAGGACATACCGACGCTGGCCCAGTACTTCGCTTCGACGTTGTCGGCGCGGGAAGGAATTCCGCCGCGCACTTTCACCGCGGACGCTCTGGAGAGGCTGAGCTCTCTCGACTGGCCGGGCAACGTCAGGGAGCTCCGCAACACCGTCGAGAGACTGCTCATTCTCGCCCCCGACACCGAGATTTCGGCGCGGGACATCGACCGGCTCGCCGGCCAGCGGGCGCTCGACGACGCGGGACTGGCGTCGCTCACCCAATGCCGCACCTTCGAGGAGTTCAAGGATGCTGCCGAGCGGGCGTTCCTGCTCAACAAGCTGCGCGAGTTCGACTGGAACGTCTCGGAGACCGCGCGGGCGGTGGAAATGCCGCGGTCAAATCTCTACAAGAAAATCGAACGATATTCGCTATCCCGTGAACACAGCTAATAAAGCATTCATTCTTTCATCGCGGCTTCCAAATCGAACGATACTCATTGTCGCGTGAACACAGCTGATGCATCGCTCACGCTCAATCTCTGACTCATCGAAATGAAAAAGTTCAACAACTTCATCGCTGGAAAGTGGGTCGCCCCCGAATCGGGCGAATACTTCGAGAACAAGAACCCGGCCGACCGTGGCGATGTGATCGGGAAGTTTCCGCTGTCGGACCGGCGGGACGTGGAGCGCGCCGTCGAGAGCGCCGAGCGGGGGTTCGCGAAATGGCGGCACACGCCCGCGCCCGCGCGTGGCGATGTGCTGAGGATCGTCGGCGACCTCATGACCAGGCGCAAGGAAGAGATCGCGGACGCCATGACGCGCGAGATGGGGAAGCCGCTGACCGAGACGCGCGGCGACGTCCAAGAGGGAATCGACACCGCCTACTACGCGTCGAGCGAGGGCCGGAGACTGTTTGGGAAAACGGTTCCAAGCGAGCTGCGGAACAAGTGGGCGATGAGCTACCGGCGCCCGATCGGCGTCGCGGGGCTGATCTGCCCGTTCAACTTTCCGATGGCGATCCCGACATGGAAGATGTTTCCGGCGCTCGTGTGCGGGAACGCGGTGATCTTCAAGCCGGCCGAAGATGTGCCGCATACGGGAACGCTGCTGGTCGAGATCCTGCTCGATGCCGGATTGCCTCCCGAGGTAATCCAGCTCGTTCACGGTCGGGGCGAGGAAGTAGGGGCGGCGATGGTCGAGCATCCCAGAATTCCGCTCATCTCCTTCACGGGGTCCACCGAAACCGGCCGTCTCGTCGGTGAGACCTGCGGGCGCCTCCACAAGAGGCTTTCCCTCGAGATGGGTGGAAAAAACGCGCAGATCGTCCTCGACGACGCGGACCTCGACCTCGCGCTCGAAGGCGCTCTCTGGGGAGCGTTTGGAACGACGGGGCAACGATGCACCGCTACCAGTCGTCTTATTCTACAGAAGAAGGTCCACGACAAGTTTTTGGGCATGCTCGAGGACCGTGCGAAGGACCTCAAACTGGGCGACGGAAGGAAGAAAGGGACTGACGTCGGACCGCTGATCAGCGAGGATGCTCTCAGGAAGGTCGAGATGTACGTCGATATCGGCCAGTCGGAGGGTGCGAAGCTCGTAACCGGAGGGACGCGCCCGAAGAAGCTTTCCAATGGCAACTTTTTCGAGCCCACGATTTTTGCAAACGTCAAGGCGGGAAGCCGGCTGGAGCAGGAAGAAATCTTCGGCCCGGTTCTTTCGGTGATCCGGGTCAAGGATGCGGACGAGGCTTTCGCGGTGAACAACGATGTGAAGTACGGCTTGTCTTCCTCCATCTACACGCGGGACGTGAACACGGCGTTCCGCGCGCTGAATGAGCTCGACAACGGAATCACGTATGTAAATGCGCCGACCATCGGGGCGGAGGCTCATCTCCCCTTCGGCGGGGTGAAACAGACTGGGAACGGGCACAGGGAGGGCGGTTGGGAAGTCTACGAGTTCTACTCGGAGACCAAGGTCGGCTACGCCGATTTCTCAGGTACGCTCCAGCGGGCCCAGATCGATAACTACCTGGGAACGCCTGACTGATAACCGTGGTATAGAGCGATCATGGATGTAACCGAGCACAAGCGGGCGCACGCCCTACAGCTGGCGAACAGGAGGCGAAGCAGCGGCAAGCTCGCCTTCTTCGTCCACTGGGCGAGGATCGTCGTCGTATCGCTCGCACTCTTCGTCGTCATCCGCTCCTTCGGGGTGGAGGCGTTCAAGATCGCCAGCGGGAGCATGGAGCACACCCTATTCGAGGGCGACTTCCTGCTGATCAACAAGCTGGTTTACGGAGCTGGAATCCCGGGCAGCGGCCGGAAGCTGCCGGCCCTCCACGCGCCCCGCCGCGGGGACGTGGTCGTCTTCACCTACCCCGTGGATCCGAGGCTCAACTACGTCAAGCGCATAGTGGGCATTCCCGGCGACACGCTGGAGATGCGCAACGCGGCGCTGATCAGGAATGGGGTTCAGGTGCAGGAGAACTATATCCAGCGCACCCCCGAGGAAGCCGATCAGTCCGACGAGGACTTCCGGTGGCAAAAGGCCTACCTGGTGGGCGGCGCGTCAGTCGAAAACTATCGACCATCCCGTAACAACTGGGGCCCACTGGTCGTCCCTCCTCATGACTACTTCGTCCTCGGAGATAATCGCGACAACTCGTCCGATTCGAGGTATTGGGGTTTCGTCGCGGACTCTCTTGTGCGCGGCCAGCCGATTGTGGTCTATTATAGCTACGCGCCTGACACCGGGGAGCGGCTGGATTGGCTGACTCGTTTACGGTGGAAGCGCTTCGGAGAGATCGTCCATTAGTCCGTAGTTCGGAGTCTTGGTTGATCTCTCGTTTCTGAGAGGATGACGCTATCGCTATGAAGGTATCGACGAATCGGAAATCGACCGTCGACGAAGGATCGCTCGATCAGTACCTCCGGGACATCAGCGTCTTTCCCCTCATCACTCGCGAGAAGGAAGTCGAGCTCGCGAAGCGCATCCGGCAGAACGACCAGGAAGCTCTCGACACCTTGGTGCGTTCAAATCTTCGATTCGTTGTCTCGGTCGCCAAGAAATATCAGAATCAGGGAGTCTCGCTCTCTGATCTGATCAACGAGGGCAACCTCGGCCTCATTCGCGCCGCGCACAAGTTCGACGAGACGAAGGGCATCAAGTTCATCTCGTACGCGGTGTGGTGGATCCGGCAGTCGATCCTGCAGGCGCTGGCCGAGCAGTCGCGCATCGTGCGGGTGCCCCTCAATCGCGCGGGCACGCTGCACCGCATCGGCAAGCGGGCGAGCAGCCTGCTCCAGGAGCTCGGTCGCCAGCCGACCAACCTCGAGATCGCCGACGGGATGGACATCAGCGAGGACGAAGTCGCCAAGACGATGATGATCTCGCAGGTGCACCTGTCGCTCGACGCGCCGATGACCCCGGGCGAAGACAACCGCCTGCTCGACTATCTGCCCGACAACATGAACCCGACGCCGGACGAGATAACGTTCGAGAAGGCGTTGTCGGAGGCGATCGAAGAGTCCCTGTCATCGCTGAAGGAGCGGGAGTCCAAGATCCTGCGCCTGTATTTCGGGCTCGATGGAGCCGATCCGATGACGCTCGAGGACATCGGGACGCTGTTGCAGATCACGAGAGAGCGGGTGCGCCAGATCAAGGAAAAGGCGCTGCTCAAGCTCCGGCACAATTCGCGGAGACGGTCGCTGGAGTCGTTCCTCGGCTAGTTGATGATCCGACGGGCTGAACAAAGCGACGCCCAAGCTCTCAGCGAGCTGCTCACGCAGCTTGGCTATCCCTCCTCGACTTCAGAAATTGCCGACCGCCTCGACGCAGTTGTCACGTTTCAGCGCGCTGTAGCGTTTGTCGCCGTCAACGGATACGGCGAAGTCGTCGGTCTCGTGACGGGCCACCTCTTTCCATCCATTCACGACAACCATCCTGTGGCGT
>JAXDLD010000749.1:0-3277 GCA_034666805.1 Acidobacteriota bacterium | reverse complement strand
GCGCCTACGTGCCGCTCGATCCGACCTACCCGCGCGAGCGCCTGGGGCTGATGCTCGGCGACTCCGGCGCGGTGGTCCTCCTCACCCAAGCCGGCCTGGCCGATCGGTTGCCGGCAACCGGGGTACGGACGGTGCTGCTCGACGCCTCCGGCCGGCCGGCCGAGGTGCTGCCCGAGATCGCGGAAGCGCCGCCGCGGGCCCTCCCGGGCGCGCGGCCGGAGAACCTCGCCTACCTCATCTACACCTCGGGCTCGACCGGCACGCCCAAGGGGGTGGCCCTGCCGCACCGGACCGCGGTCGCCATGGTGCGCTGGGCTCTCGGAGTGTGGAGCGCGGCCGAGCTGTCGGGGGTGCTCTTCGCGACCTCGGTCTGCTTCGACCTCTCCGTGTTCGAGCTCTTCGTGCCCCTGTCCGCCGGGGGCCGGGTGATCCTGGCGGAGAACGCCCTGGCCCTTCCCGGGCTGCCGGCCGCGGGTGAGGTGACATTGGTCAACACGGTGCCCTCGGCGATGGTGGAGCTGGTGCGGCAGGGTGGGGTGCCGCCGTCGGTGCGGACGGTCAACCTGGCCGGCGAGGCGCTGCCGCGGCCGCTGGTCGACGCCCTCTACGCGCTGCCCGGGGTGGAGCGGGTGTGGAACCTCTACGGTCCATCGGAGGACACGACCTACTCGACCTTCGCCCTCCAGCCGCGGTCCGGCTCCCGGCCGCCCGCCATCGGCCGGCCGGTGGCCGGCACCTGGGCACGAGTGCTGGACCGCGGCCTCGCACCGGTGCCGGCGGGGGTCCCCGGAGAGCTTTACCTCGGCGGCGCGGGGCTCGCCCGGGGCTACTTCGGCCGGCCGGACCTGACCGCGGAGCGGTTCCTACCCGATCCGGAGTCCGCGAGCCCGGGAGACCGGCTCTACCGGACTGGCGACCGGGTGCGCTGGCGAATGGATGGAGAGCTCGAGTATTTCGGACGGCTCGACCATCAGGTCAAGGTACGGGGTTTCCGCATCGAGCTCGGCGAGATCGAGGCGGCTCTCGTGGCTCATCCGGCGATCGCGGCGGCGGTGGTCCTGGCGCGCGAGGACCGGCCGGGGGACCGGCGGCTGGTGGCCTACGTCGTGGGCGCCGAGGGGGTGGACCTCAAGAGCTATCTCCGGGAACGGCTGCCGGAGTACATGGTGCCGGCCCTCTTCGTCCCCCTGGCCGCCCTGCCGCTGTCGGCGAACGGGAAGGTGAATCGCAAGGCCCTGCCGGCGCCGGAGACCCCGGTTGGGCGCGAGCAGGCGGCCCCGGAGCGGACGCCGGCCGAGGAGGTGATGGCGGGGCTGTGGGCGGAGGTGCTGGGGATCGAGCCCGCCAGGGTCGCCGGTACGGACGGCTTCTTTGATCTCGGCGGTCACTCGCTCCTGGCGACCCGGCTGATGTCTCGGGTGCGGGAGGCGTTCGGGGTGGAGCTGCCGCTCAAGGCGGTGTTCGAGAGCCCGACCCTCGCGGGCTTCACCCAGATGGCCGAAAGGGCGCTGGCGGCGGGCCTGGGGCTCGACGTGCCGGCCATCCGGCCGGTACCCCGGACCGCCCCGCCGCCCCTCTCCTTCTCCCAGGAACGGCTGTGGTTTTTGGACCAGCTCGAACCGGGGAGCGCGGCCTACGACATTCCGGTTGGGCTGCATCTCAGGGGGAGGTTGGACCGGGCGGCCCTGGCGGCAGCCCTAAGCGAGATCGTGCGCCGGCACGAGGCGTTGCGGACGACCTTTCGAGCGGGTGCCGAGGGGCCGGTCCAGGTGATCGCGCCGGATCTGGAGCTCCCGGTTCCGGTGGTGGATCTCGGCAATTTCTCCGCGGAGGCCCGGCGCCTGGCCTCGGAGGAGGCCCGGCGTCCCTTCGACCTCACGGCCGGCCCGCTCTTCCGCGCGCTCCTCTTGCGGCGCGGCCCCGAGGCCCACCTGCTCGTCGTCAACCTTCACCACATCGTCTCGGACGGCTGGTCGATGGGGGTCCTCGTCCGCGAGCTGGGCGAGTCCTACGGAGCGTTGGCGGCCGGCCGGGCTCCGGTCCTGCCGGCTCTCCCGGTCCAGTACGCCGACTACGCGGTCTGGCAGCGGCGGTGGCTGGCGGGAGAGGTGCTGGAACGTCAGCTCGCCTGGTGGCGGGAGCGGCTAGCCGGGGCTCCGGAGGTGGTCGAGCTGCCCGCCGACCGGCCGCGGCCGGCGGTACAGAGCCTGCGCGGGGGCAGCCTGCCGGTGGCCTTCCCGGCCGGGCTCTCGCAGGGACTCGCGGCGCTCGCCCGTTCGCGCGGGGTGACGCCGTTCATGCTCCTCCTGGCGGGCTTCGGAGCGCTGCTCTCGCGTCTCTCCGGTCAGGGCAAGGTGGTGGTGGGCTCGCCGGTCGCCAACCGTACCCGCCTGGAGACCGAGGGGCTGATCGGCTTCTTCGTCAACACGCTGCCGCTGCCGGTGGACGCAGGCGAAGACCCGGCGATGGCGGTGCTCCTCGGGCAGGTGCGGGAGACTGCGCTGGGAGCGTACGCGCACCAGGACCTGCCGTTCGAGAAGCTGGTCGAGGCGGTCGCGCCGCGGCGCAGTCTCGCCTACTCGCCGCTCTTCCAGGTGATGCTGGTCCTCCAGAACACCGCGCAGCCGAAGCTCGCCCTTCCAGGCCTGACCGTCGAGCCGGTCGAGCTCGACAGCCGGACGGAGAAGTTCGATCTCACCCTGGCGCTGGGCGAACAGGGGGGAGAGCTGGCAGGAGAGCTCTCCTACAACGCCGACCTCTTCGAGCGGACGACGGCCGAGCGGCTGCTCGGGTGGCTGGGGGTGCTCCTCTCAGGGATGGTCGGCGATCCGGAGCAGAAGGTCTCCGATCTGCCTCTCCTCGGCGAGGGGGAGCATCGGCAGCTCCTCTCCTGGAGCACGGGGGAGGTTGAGGAGCCGGTCGAAGCCTGCCTGCACGATCTCTTCGCGGCGCAGGCGGCGCGCACGCCGGAGGCGGAAGCGCTGGTCGCCGGCGCCGAGCGGCTGAGCTATGGGGATCTCCTGGCGCGGGCCGCGCGCTTGGCCGCCGGCTTGCGGGGATTCGGCGTGGGTCCGGAGCGGCGGGTGGCGGTCTGCCTGGAGCGCACGGCGGCCCTGCCGGTGGCGCTCCTGGCGGTGCTCGCCGCGGGCGGCGCCTACGTGCCGCTCGATCCGACCTACCCGCGCGAGCGCCTGGGGCTGATGCTCGGCGACTCCGGCGCGGTGGTCCTCCTCACCCAAGCCGGCCTGGCCGATCGGTTGCCGGCAACCGGGGTACG
>JAXDLD010000748.1:0-5083 GCA_034666805.1 Acidobacteriota bacterium | reverse complement strand
CGGCCGCTCGGGGTAGCCACGGGGCGCCCGGTGCGAGAGGCAACGCCGATCGGTGAAGACGCGCAGCATGGTTGCGGATGATATCTCTTTCTCCGTTCTTTCTCCGTTCAGGGGAGATCCGTGAATCTCGGGGGCCGCCGGGGCAGGGCGACGCCCTCCTCCGACAGCCGGCGCCGCAGGCGGTGGACGACCGAGTCGACGCTGCTCGGCGCGAGCTTGCCCAGGGTGCGGGCGATCTCCCGGCTCGACCACCCCTCGATCAGGGCGAGGCGGAGGATGCGGAGGTTGCGCCGGCCCTGCGGCTGACTGCCGATGTCGCGCCAGTGGGCGAGGACGAGCCGGCGCCGCTCGGCGGCGAGGAGCCGGTCCTCCGGGGTCCCCGCGGGATCCTCCTTCCTCTCCAGGAGGCGTTTCGCCTGGGGGCCGGCGCTCGCCACCGTCTGCCCCGCGCCGCGCTTGGCGGCCAGGCGCTTGCGCACCTGGTCGATGACCACCCGCTCGACCACCCGCGCGAGATAGGAGACGGCCTGGCCCTCGCTCTCGGCGTGGCAGGCGGAGAGCCGCCGGCCGCCGCCGTCGAGCAGCCGGCAGTAGACCTCCTGCACCACCTCCTCGACCTGATCGGCCCGCGCCGCCACCCCGAGCTGCCGGAGCGACCACCGCGCCCGCGCCTCCACCCGACTGCCATAGCACCGCACCACGTCCTCCGCGCCCGGGAGGCCTCGGACCCGCGCACGGGGCCGGGACACGTCCGTTCTTCCTGCCACCTCTCCGCTCCTTTCGCGAAAGGGAGCGGAGGTGCGGGAGAAGAGAAAGAAAAGGCTACGGCGCGGGCCGCGAGGCCCGCCTGGCAAGGGGAGAGCGGATGATACCACTCCGGGGCTACCCGATCGACTACAATCCGCGCGCTGACCGAGACTCCCCCATGCGCACCCGCCTCTCTATCCTCCTGTCGATTCTCCTCTTGGCCTTAGGCGGCGCGGCCTGCCGCGGGAACGGCGGCGGGAAGGGGCGTGGCGGGGATGGGAAGAAGGGGCTCTCCGGGGCGGCCCGGGGGTGGAACGTCCTCCTGCTCTCGGTCGACACCCTGCGCGCCGACCACCTGGGGGCCTGGGGGTACCGGGCGCGCCAGGCCACCAGCCCGCGGATGGACGCCCTCTTGGCCTCCGGCGTCCGCTTCGAGTCGGCGATGTCGCAGCGGGCCGCCACCTGGCCCTCGCTCGCCTCGGTCCTCTCCGGCCTCTATCCCAGCGCCCACGGGGTGGCCGAGAACGGCTACGGCTTCCCCGACGACCTCCCCACCCTGCCCACTCTCCTCCACGCCGCCGGCTACCGGACCTCGGCCTTCCTCGCCAACATGTGCCAGGCCAATCACCGCGGCTGGGACGACTTCGCCTGCGGCGCCGGCCAGGACGGCAAGACCGTCCGCCGCGCCCTCGACTGGGCGGCGTCTCCTCAAGAGAAGAAGCCGTTCTTCCTCTGGGTCCACCTCTTCGGCGCCCACTCCCCCTACTACAACGGTGGCGACGCGGCCGAGAAGGTCTTCGACCCCGGCTACACGGGGGAGCTGGGGCCCAAGCACTGGCGCCTCGACCCGGTGATGACCCGGCGCCGGCCCTTGGACGCCCGGGACGTCACCCACCTCTACGCGTTGTACGACGCCGCGATTCTCGGGAGCGACAACCATGTGGGGGCGCTCCTCGACGGCCTCCAGGCGGCGGGACGCCTCAGGCACACGATCGTCGTCTTCCTCTCCGACCACGGCGAGGAGCTCTACGCCCACAACGGCTACCTCTACCACTCCTGCTCGGTCTACCAGACGGCCCTCCACGTCCCTCTGGGGATCGCCGCGCCCGGGCTCCTCCCCGCTGGCACCGGAGCCGTCGTGCCGCAGACGGTCGAGCTGATCGACGTCGCCCCGACCGTCCTGGACCTCTTAGGCGTCGGCCCGCCGCGCGAGCTGCACGGCCGGCCCTTGACTCCCTATCTGGAGCGGCCCGGGGCGGGCGGGGCGGGGAAGCCCGCCTTCTCGGAGTATGGGGCGGCCCCCGTACACACCGTCCTCGCGGACGGCTTTAAGCTGGTCGACAATCCGGCGGGCTTCGACCCGATCTGCATCCCCAACGCTCCTCCCGGGCACCAGTTCCCCATCGCCAGAGAGGAGCTCTACGACCTCGCCCACGACCCCGGCGAGACCCGGAACCTGGCGGCCGGCGAGCCGGCGCGGGTGGCCGAGCTGCAGCAGCAGATGAGGCGCCGCTTCGCCGGGATGGCGAACCGCCTGCGCCGCCAGGACGTCCCGGAGGAGCTCCGGAAGCAGCTCGAAGCTTTAGGGTACGCCGCGCACTGATCGCTCTAGAGGGTGCCGCCGCCGAGCGCCTCGGCTGTGGTCTGGTGGCGGTAGTCGAAGAGCCGCTCGAGCTTCCTCCGCACCAGGCGGCCGGCGACCCAGCGCCCGGGCGCCCAGCCCGGCAGGGCGTAGACGACCCGGTCCTCCAGATAGGACGCGGCCGGCCCGGTCGGCACCATGCGGTGGGTGTGCCGCCAGGAGGCGAACGGCCCCTTGACCTGGACGTCCGTGAAGCTGCGTCCGGGGACGACCTCGACGATGCGCGCCTTCCAGGGGAGGGCGAAAGGTCCGAACCGCACCCGGAGCTCCACCTGCTGCCCGGCGGCGAGACCGGCATCCGGCCCCACCACCTCGACCGTCTCCCAAGGCGGGGTCAGCCGGCGCAGGGTGCCGGGCTCGGCGTGCCAGCGGAAGAGCTCCTCGGCCGGGACCGGCATCGGGGTACGGCGGACGAAAATTTCTTTCTTCATGGGGATGCCCTGCCGATCGTCACCAAAAAAGGCCGGACCGGGGAGAGGGGGCCCCCCGGCCCTGGCTCAGTGCCGCGGAGGCAGCACCGGATAGTCCGTCGCTGTCGCGGATTGTGTCCGTCGACAAGAGGACAATATATTTCAAGAATCTTGAGGAGCTTTTCTGTCTTAGCCTGCCTCAACACTTGGACGTTGTCCATATAAAAGGACACTGGCATCTCTCCTGCATCTCCCGCCGCCAAACAGAGGGAGACCCTCCATGAACGAATTCTTTCGCAAGGCTGCACGGTCCGCCTCCTCGGTGCTCGGCTCGGCTTGGTCGTTCACCGGGGCAGTCGTCGTAGTGCTGGTCTGGGCGGCCTTGGGGCCGGTCTACCACTTCTCCGACACCTGGCAACTCGTCATCAACACCGGGACGACCATCGTGACGTTCCTCATGGTCTTCCTCATCCAGAACACCCAGAACCGGGACTCCAAAGCCCTCCACCTGAAGATCGACGAGCTGATCTTCGCCATGAAGGAGGCGCGCACCGGCCTCGTGGGCCTGGAAAACCTCTCGGACGCGGAGCTCGAGAAGCTTGAGCGGGAGTTCGGCCGGGTGGCGCGGCGGGAGGCGCGCAAGGAGGCCAAGGCCGCCGTCGTCGAAGAGGAGGCCAAGGCGGCGGGCGGCACGACGAAGAAGCGGGACTTGCGGAAGGCGGGCTAGAGCACCTCGCGCACCCGTTCCATGCCCGTGTTGCCGCCGGAGAGGAGCACCCCCACCCGGCAGCCGCGGAGGTCCTCGGTCCCGAGACCGCCGAGGACCCCGGCCAGCCCCGCCGCTCCCGCCGGCTCGACCACCACCTTGAGGTGGCGGAGGATGAGCCCCATGGCGGCCAGGATCGCCGCGTCGTCGACCGTCACCACCCCCGCCGCGTACCGCCTTATGAGCGCGAAGTTGACGACCCCCGGCTTGGGGGCGGTCAGGCCGTCGGCGACGGTCGCGATGCGCTCGGGGGCGGTGGGGGCGCCGGCCGCGAGCGAACGGACGATGCCGTCGGCCCCCGCCGGCTGCACCCCGTAGACCCGGGCGGCCGGGGCGAGGCCGCGAACGGCCAGGAGGGTGCCGCCCAAGAGGCCGCCGCCCGAGGCGGGGACGGCGAGGACGTCCAGGTCCGGCACCTCCTCCAGGAGCTCCCAGGCGGCGGTCGCCGCCCCGGCGACCACCAGGGGGTCGTCGAAGGGGTGGACCAGGGTGTAGCCGGGCTCCACCTGGAGCTCGGCCAGGCGCGCGAAGGCCTGGGTGGCATTGGTGATCCCCGCCTTCTCGATCCGCGCCCCGAAGGCCGCCACGGCGGCGAGCTTCTCGGGCACGGCGTTCTCGGGCATGACGACGACCAAGGCCACCCCGGCGATGCGGGCGGCCCAGGCGGCTCCCAGGGCGGCGTTCCCGGCGCTCACCGTGATCAACCCGCGTTCCAGCTCGGCGGGAGCCAGGGAACGGATCTTGTTGTACGCCCCCCGTACCTTGAAGGAGCCGGTGACCTGGAGGCTCTCGGCCTTGAAGAAGAGCCGGGCGCCAGCAAGCTCGTCCAGGGCGTCGGAGGTGAGGACCGGGGTGCGCCGCACGACCCCGGCGAGCGCCCGGCGGGCAGCGAGAATGTCGGGAACATCGGGGAGGTCCGGGAGGGCGGGCAGGGGGGGCATGCGCGGGATCTTATCCCTTCGCCAGGCGCCGCCTTTCATGACCTCCGATAACGCGGCCCTTCAGGCCGCCTCTTCCACCTGCGGGTTGGGGCAGGGGGAGGCCCCTCAGGCCCGAAGGGCCATACTACCTCAGCCCAGGGCAACGCCCTAGGTTGGCATGCCTGATGCGGGCAGGCGGCCTGAAGGGCCGCGTTATCCTGAGCTCTCAATCCCATACATACCGTTCATCATAGGTGATGCCATAGCGTCGCAGGAATTTCAGGTATTCTTCCTGAAACGTCGTCTTCTGATGGTGCACCGCCTGATCCTGTATATAGCGAACGACCGTGTCCGCGTCCGACGCGCTGACCGAAAAGGCGCCGTATCCCGCCTGCCAGTGGAATCCCGCCAGTGCCCGGTCCTTGGTCTTCAGCCATTTGGAGGAGCTGGTCTTCACCGTCTCTACGATCTTTGCGACCGCAAGGGTCCGCGACAGGCCAAAGAGGAGATGGACTTGGTCCTCGATCCCGCCCACCTGGACGACGGGGCAACCGTTGTTGTTCAAGACGGCCGCGAGGTAGGGATGCAGCTCGGCGCC
>JAXDLD010000747.1:0-2814 GCA_034666805.1 Acidobacteriota bacterium | reverse complement strand
TGATGACGGCCGTCCTCTTCGCCACGGTCACCGTCGGCCTCGTTTGGGCGGCGGCGGCCACCAGCCTCCTCCTCGGGAGCCTCTCGGTTGTGGGGATCGCCTTCATCGCCACCCTCCTGGGAATGGGGATCGACTACGGCATCCACGGCGGTGCCCGCTTCCGCCTCCTCCTTCTGGACGGCGAGAGCCGGCCGGAGGCGCTCCTCGGTGCGCTCCGCCAGACCGGGCCGGCCATCCTCGCCGCCACCCTGACCACGGCGGCGGCCCTCTCCGCCCTCGGGCTCGCCCACTTCCGGCCGCTCCGCGAGATGGGCCTCGTCCTCGCCCTGGGCCTCCTCTCGGTCCTGGCGGCGACGGCGACCTTCGGGGCGGCCCTGATCGCCTGGTTCCCTCACCCTCGGAGCCTCCGCGGCGGCACTCTCCTCATCCGCCGCTTCTGGACCCCCTTCATCGCCACCTTGGTCGGCTTCTCCGTGCGCCGGCCGCGCCTGGTCCTCGCCGGGACGGTCGCCCTCTCCCTCCTGGCGCTCGCCGGGCTGCCGCGCCTGTCGCTCAACCCCGATCTGCGCACCCTGCGCCCGGACGATCCCGAGTCGGCGATCGCCGAGCGGATGCTGTTCACCAAGTTCGGCCTGGGGCTCGACACGACGACCGTGGTCTTGAGAGACCGCGACCTCCCGCACGCTCTGGACGACGCGGCGCGGGTGCGGCAGATCCTGGAGAGGGCCTTAGGACAAACCGCCGACATCACCTCTCCCGCCGACTGGATGGTCTCCGGCGGCCGGATGGCGGAGCGCCTCGCCGCCCTCCGTTCCCTGCCTCTCGCCGCCGCGGCGGACAGCCTGGAGCGGGAGCTCGCCGCCGCCGGCTTCCGGGTCGAGCGCTTCGCCGGGGCGATCGCCGCCCTCCGCGCCATGGGGCGGGGGGAGGACCCGGGGGCGCCGCCGCCCGGGGCCTGGCCGTCCGCCATGGCCGAGCTGATCCGCCCCGCCCACGGTTCCCAGGGAGGCACCGCCGTCGCCGTCCACGTGCGGGCGCCGGTCGGCCGCTGGGCGGCGGGGCCGCCGCCCGAGGTGATGCGTGCGCTGCGCGCCGCCGCGCCCGAGGTGGCCGTGGCCTCGACCCCGCGGGTGGGGGCCGAGCTCCGCGACCTCGGCCTCTCCGACATGCTGCGGTCGAGCCTCCTGGCCGCCCTGCTGCTCGGCGCCGTCGTCTTCCTCGCGTTCCGCCGCCGGCCGTTGGAAGCGCTGCTCGCCGGTCTCCCCCTGGCGCTCGGCTGTCTCTGGATCTTCGGTTTCTGGGGGCTTGCCGGCCGCAGCATCGACCTCCTCTGCATCGCGACCCTCCCCGTCCTCCTGGGCAACGGAGTCGACCTCGGTGTCTATGCTGTCTACGGGGCCCTGGGAAACCCCGGCGGCGTCGCCGGCTCGGTCCAGCGTTCGGGGGTGGCGTTGACGCTCGCCGCCTTGACGACGACCGCCGGCTTCGGCAGCCTGGGCTCCTCGCGCATCCCGGGGCTCGGCAACGCCGGGATGATCGTCGCCCTCGGGGTCTTCTTCTGCCTGCTGGCGGCGATCTTCGTCCTGCCGGCCCTGGAGGCCCTCCTCGGCCGGCGGACCGGAGGAGGACCGGCGTGACGACCGCTCCGCCTCCCCACGCCCCGGAGTCGGGGCGGATGCGCCGGCTGCTCGGGCCCTTCTATGTCACCGGGGTCTTCTGGTTCCGCTTCCACTGCTGGGGCATCTCACGGATGCCCGACTGGGCGATAGGGCCGACCCTCGTTCTCTTCACGTCGTTCTTCTTCGTCGCCCTGCGGAACATTAGGAGCGCCGTGGCTGCCAATCTGGAGGCGGTCCTCGGCCCCTGTTCCTGGTGGGAGCGGCAGAAGCGGATCTGGCGCACCCTCCGCGAGTTCGCCTGGTGCCTGACCGAGCGCTACGAGCGCCTGGCGACCGACCGCACCTTCGAGATGGCGGGCGAGGGGGTGGAGACCTGGCGCGAGATCCTCGACTCCGGGAAGGGGGTCGTCCTGCTCTCCGCCCACCTGGGGAGCTGGGAGGCGGGGTCGATGACCCCCTCCAACCGGGACGGGCGGCGGGTTCACGTCGTGCGCGAGGCGGAGACCGATCCCAAAGCGCAGGCCTTCATCCGCGACCTGATCGGCCGCCAGGCCCAGGGGCTCTACATCACCCACTTCGCGACGGACGATCCCCATCTCGGGATGGTCCTGCTGGAGGCCCTCCGCGCCGGCGAGATCGTGGCCCTCCAGGGGGACCGGCCGCGCACCGGCGGCCGGGCTCTCCCGACCACTCTCTTCGGCCGCCCCTTTCCCCTGCCGGTCGGCCCCACCGCCCTCGCCCGCGCCACGGGGGCGCCGCTGGTGCCGGTCTTCATTTTCCGCGAGGGGCGGCGCCGCTACCGCTCGGTCGTCCGGCCGCCCATCTACGTCCCCGAGACCGCGGACCGGAAGGCCGACCTGGCCGCGGCGGTCGCCCGTTTCGGCGCCGAGCTCGAGGCCGCCATCCGCCGCGCCCCCCACCAGTGGTTCTGCTTCCGGCGGGTCTGGCCGAAGGATCAGGATCAGGACAGGACGTAGGTGCTGATGGTGCCGGTCACGAGGACGGCGCCGGCCTGCTCGACCCGGACTTCGTAGACGGCGAGGGGCGGCGCGCTGCCGGCGGCCCGGACCGTCACCGCGAGGGGCGCCGCGACGGACAGGTCGGGGGTGTGGAAGATCGCGTCGCGCACCCCCACGAGGTAGCCGAGCCGCGGACCCGGGTTGTCGCCCTGGCGGGAGAGAGCCTCCAGGGCCGC
>JAXDLD010000746.1:0-5673 GCA_034666805.1 Acidobacteriota bacterium | reverse complement strand
AGGGGCCGGACCGGTGCCAAGGGGTGGCTACTTACTCTGGTGCGGGGGGAGGGGTGGAGGGAGCCGGACCGTAGGAGAGAAGCCCAAAGTATGATCTGCCCCAGCCACGCCCAGCGTCGCGGCCCCGATCCCCATGAACATCCTCGGTCTCTCCGCCTTCTACCACGAGTCGACCTGCTGCCTTCTCCGGGATGGCATCCTGGTCGCCGCCGCGTCCGAGGAGCGGTTCTCGCGGGTCAAGCACGATCCCGGGTTCCCGGTCGAGGCGTTCCGCTACTGCCTGCGCTCAGGCGGAATCGACGTCTCGGATCTCGACGCCCTCGCCTATTACGAGCGGCCGTTCGACAAGCACTCCCGCCAGCTCTGGGCCGGGGTGCCCGAGGGGAGCTCGCCCGACCTCGCCTGGCTCGACCCGGGGCAGCCCGAGCGCGCCATCCGCGAGCGGCTGGGCTACGAGGGACCGATCCTCACCTATCCGCACCACCTCTCCCACGCCGCCTCCGCCTTCTTCTACTCGGGCTTCCCCGAGGCCGCTGTCCTGACCGTCGACGGAGTGGGGGAGTGGGCCACGACGACCTACGGTCATGGGGACGGCGCCTCGCTCGACCTCTTCTTCGAGGTCCGCTTCCCCCATTCCCTGGGGCTCCTCTACGCCACCCTCACGGCCTACCTGGGCTTCCGGGTCAACTCCGGGGAGTACAAGGTGATGGGGCTCGCCCCCTACGGCCGGCCGCGGCTCCTCGACCGCCTGCGCCGGCTGATCGCGTCGGGGCCGGGCGGGAGCTACACCCTGGACCTCCGCTACTTCGACTTCGTGCGCGGCCGGCGCATGTACTCCGATTCCCTCTGCGATCTCCTGGGGGCGCCGCCGCGCCGGCCGGGCGAGGCGATCACCCCCTTTCATCAGGACCTGGCGCGGAGCCTCCAAGCGCTCCTCGAAGAGGTTTTGCTCGACAAGGCGCGCTACCTCCACGAACAGACCGGCTCCCCCCGGCTCTGTCTGGCGGGCGGGGTCGCCCTGAACTGCGTCGCCAACGCCCGGCTCCTCCGGGAAGGTCCCTTCGAGCGCTTCTTCATCCCCCCGGCGGCGGGGGACGCCGGCGGCGGCCTCGGCGCGGCGGCGCTCGCCTATCGCGACCTCTCGGGCCATCGTCCGAGTGGGGGTCCCATGCGGCAGGCCTTCTTCGGTCCCCGGTGGGGGGCGGCGGCGGTCGCCTCCTTGGTCGCCTCGACCGGACTCCCTGCCCAGGACTTCCGCGGGCGCGAGGCCGCGCTCCTGGAAGCGGTGGTCGATCGACTGCTGGAGCAGAAGGTGGTGGGGTGGTTCCATGGCGGCATGGAGTTGGGGCCGCGGGCCTTGGGGGGCCGGAGCCTCCTCGCCGATCCCCGGGACCCGGAGGTCCGCGAGCGCCTGAACCGGCTGATCAAGAAGCGCGAGGCCTTCCGCCCCTTCGCGCCGAGCGTCCTCCTCGCCCATGCGCCCCTGCACTTCGACCTCGATCACCCCTCGCCCTTCATGCTGGAGACCTGCCAGGTGACCTCGCCTCTCTCTCTCCCGGCGATCACCCATGTCGACGGCTCGGCCCGCCCGCAGACGGTCGACCCCGAGGACTGCCCGCGCTTCGCCGCCCTCCTCGCAGCCTTCAACCGGCGGACCGGCTGCCCCATCCTCTTGAACACCTCGTTCAACGTCGCCGACGAGCCGATCGTCTGCTCCCCGGCCGACGCCCTCTTCGGCCTCGGCACCTCCGGGATCGACGCCCTGGTCCTGGAGGACTTCCTCCTCGACCGTGAAGCGCTTCCAGAGGGCTGGGGCGACCTCCTCGCCGCCTGGCAGCCCGACCCGGGAAGCCCGTTCGCCCGCGAGCGGACGGTCCTCGGCGAGAGCCTCTACACGTTCGTATAGAGATGATGGAAGAGCCGCGACCGATCAGCATCTGGCTGCCACGCGAAGTGGACGGCGAGCGGGTCTTCGAGCGCCCCGACCCCGGGCCGCTAGGCGACCACTACGCCATTCGGAAGACGATCCCCGTGAAGAAGCAGGCGCGGCGCCGGATCTGCTTCTTTGGCGAGTCGGCCGCCGCCGGCTATCTCTACGCTCCCCACCTGACCCCCGCCCAGGTGCTGGAGGACCAGCTCACCCACCTCGCCGGCCCCGGCGAATTCGAGATGATCGACCTCGCCCGCACCAACGAGACCCTGGGGCCGCTCGTCGCCACGGTCGAAGCCGCGATGCAGCTCGCTCCCGACCTCCTGGTGATCTACACCGGCAACAACTGGACCCTCCTGGAGACCCCGGAGCTCTCCCCTTACGCCCCCTCGGTGCGGGCGCGCCAGCGCTATGCCGAGGCCCTCGCCGAGTGCGGTATCCTGGGCCCTGCCCGCCAGGCACGGATGGAGATCGCCGAACTCGCCGGCAGGGCTTTCGCCCAGATTGGAGCGTTCGGTGTCCCGGTCCTCCTCGTGATCCCCGAGGTAAACCTGGCGGACTGGGAGAGCCTGCAGCCGGTCGTCTGGCTGCCGGGAGACAGGACGGCCCGCTGGTACGCGGCCTACGAGCGGGCGCTCGCTCTCCTCGCCGAGGACCGGCCGGACGCCGCCGAGGCGGCGGCCTGGGAGATGGTCGAGCTCGACGGCGGCACCAATCCCACCCCGTTCCGCCTCCTTGCACGGGCGCTCCTCGCCCAGGGGCGGACCGAGGAGGCGCGGGACGCCTGCATCTCGGAGGTCGACAGCCAGCACTACGCGCTCCTCGGCTTCCTCGGCGCTCCCCAGGCGACGACGGTGGCCCGGGAGATCCTGGAGCACGCCGCCCGGCGGCACGGCTTCGCGACGGTCGACCTGCGCCCGGTCTTCGCCGAGCACGGCGGCTCGCCCCTACCCGGCCGGCGCTTCTTCCTCGACTACTGCCACCTGACAGTCGAAGGGATGCAGGTGGCGATGGCAGGAGTGGCCGCCGAGGTGCTCCGCGCGACCGGGGTGAGAGAGGAGAGCTGGCGCGACCTCCTGGCCCGGCTGCCCGCTCCGGTCCTCTCCCCGGAAGCGGACGCCGTCGCCAAGCTCGGCGCCGCCCTCCACAACGCCCACCGCCTGCTGCCGGTGGTGCCGGAAGCCAAGCTCCCCCTCCTGGAGCACTGGTGCCAGGCCGCCCTGGACGCCTCGTCCGTTCCCGCCGATATCGCCGAGGCCCTGTTCGACGTCGCCGCCGCCCGCGCCACCCCGGGACCGGCGGTCCTCTCGGCCGCCTTCGCCCGCAACTTCGCCTCTCCCTACCGGCTCCTCCTCCAGCACGGCTGGCGCTGGGACTTCCTGGACGCCGACCTCCTCCAAGCCATCCAGAACGTCCTCACCCGCGCCGGCCACCCGGGCGGAGAGGAGATCGATCGCCTCCTCCTCGCCGGCTACGGCCTGCCGGCCGAAGGGGCCGACCTCTCCCGGCTGCCGTTCCTCGCCGAGCCCCTGGCGCGCTTCTTCCCCGAGGCCATGACCACTCCCGGGCTCGCCGGCCGTGCCGCCTATCGCGCGCCCTGGCCCGAATCCTCCTTCTGCCTGATCTGCGACGCCACCCAGGACGTCGACCTCACCCTGACCGCCCGGCTGCCTCTACCGCCCGGGATGGCTGGGGCCGAGCCTCGGAGGGGCGAGGTCACTTTGACAGTGAACGCGCGGCCGGCGGGGAAGATCGATCTCGCGGAGCGTTGGAGCCGTCACACCCTGCGGATCGGGCGCGACTCTCTGCGCAGCGGCCTCAACCGGATCACCCTGCGCTGGCCGCCGTCGCCTCCCTGGGGCGAAGAGGCCCTCGCCGCTGCCCGCCGGCGTCTCGAAGCGGGGATCGAGGCGGACCTCCATCCGGTCTTCGGCGAGGTCTTCTCCCTCCTCGCGGGAATGGGTCGCCCCCCGTAGAGGTTGAGCTTGGCGTAAGATAGACGCGTACTTGGAGAATCCGGCCGCTCCCCGCGGCCTGACAAAAAGGAGGTTCCACCCATGCCCTACAGCCCGCTTCTCGTCAGGCCGATGCGCGACGAGCTCACCAGCATCGGCGTCCAAGAGCTGCTCACCCCCGCCGACGTCGACGCCTTCATGGCCGAGAAGACCGGTACCGCCCTCCTCGTCGTCAACTCGGTCTGCGGCTGCGCCGCCGGCATGGCCCGTCCCGGCATCCGGCTCGCTCTCCAGCACGAGCGCCGTCCGGACCGCGCGGTCTCCGTCTTCGCCGGCCAGGATCTCGAAGCCACCGCCCGGGCCCGCGGCTACCTCGCCGACATCCCGCCCTCCAGCCCGTCGATCGCCCTCTTCAAGGACGGCGAGCTGGTCCACTTCATCCCCCGCCACCGGATCGAGGGGCGCGACGCCCACGCCGTGGCCGCGGACTTGAAGGCCGCCTTCGAGCAGCACTGCGCGGCCCCGGCGATGTCTGCCGGCGCCAGCGCCTGAGATGGGTACCTTCCACCAGGGGAAGAGCGAGCTGCACGGGATCACCGTGGTGGTCGACACGACCGGCCCTGAGATCTTCGTCGGCCGCTGCGACGACATGGACGATCGCGGTGTCGTCCTGGACGATGTCGACGTCCATCGCGACGGAGAGGGTGGTTCGTCCAAGGAGCAGTACGTGAAAAGGGCCGCCCTCTATGGCGTGTTCAAGAAGTACGATCGCCTCTTCATCCCGAAAGACAAGGTCGCCTCGATCCAGCGCCTGGGCGAGGTCTGACATCGCGACGGATTGCTCAGGGCAAGAATGCCGCGGGTAAAGGACATACCGGGACCCTATCGGTTCTTCTTCTACAGCTTCGATTGCGGTGAACCGAAACACGTCCAGTCCAACGCGAGCAGATGCTGTGCAAGTTTTGGTTAGAGCCTCTCGACCTCAGCTCTAATCATGGCTTTCCAGCCTCGGAGCTCAATGCGATCCGAAGGCAGATCCGATCGAACCTGGGCAGGATCTTGGAGGCATGGGATGAGCACTGTGGTTAGCATCGAGCCGAAGGTCAAGACCGTTTCGGTCACCGAAGAGTCCATCCTCTTCGAGCTGATGGACGGCCGGGCGGTGAGCGTCCCTCTCGCCTGGTCCTGGCGACTCTCGGAAGCCACCCCGGAGCAGAGGGAGAATTTCGAGATCCTTGGGGACGGTCAAGGTGTCCACTGGCCTGATGTCGACGAGGATCTCAGTGCCCAGGGCATGTTGAGCGGCTCGCCTGCTCGGCGTCCGCGGAGCTGAATTCCAGGCAGGCTAAAAGCGGGGCCCGATTCTCACATCGAACGAACGGCCGTGGGAAGGCAGGCTCCCCACGGCCCGTCCGAAGCCCGGCGTCCTACTGCTGCGGCGGTGGGGTGACGTCGCAGGAGTCTCCCACGAAGTCGCCGTGCGCCAGATGGGCGGGTACCGCGTTGACGCTCACGTTGATGACGTGGGCGTTCGCCGGGTTGCCCGGCGGAATGTGGCAGACGTTGACCTTGTCATTCCCGACGGCGATGGACGCCGCGAGGCCAAGGCCGGCCAGCACGGTGACGAGCCCGGCGACAGCAAATTTTCTGTTCACGTTGATCTCTCCTCATAAAAGGAGAGGGTCCATACCCTCTCCGGTGATCGGAAGACAGCTTGGCCCGGCGCCCCACGGTACCGGAGCGAGCAGACGAAACCCTTGCCACAGCCTGCGCTGCGCCCTACGTTTT
>JAXDLD010000745.1:0-16169 GCA_034666805.1 Acidobacteriota bacterium | reverse complement strand
GTCGCGGGAGGCGTTCATCCGCGAGTCGCTGGAGAAGGCGCAGTCCGACCGCCTGGAGGCCGAGGCGCGCTTGAAGGAGTACCTCGACAAGATCAACGCCTCGCGCGCCGAGGCGACCGCCATCGTCGACGAGGGGCGGCGGGACGCCGAGGCGGTCAAGCACCGGATCGAGCAGGACGCCCGGGAAGAGGCGGAGAAGATCATCGCCCGCGGCAAGCACGAGATCGAGCTCGCCACGGCGACCGCGGTCAAGGAGCTCTACACCACCTCGGCGAAGCTCGCGACCGAGCTCGCCGGCCGCATCCTCGAGCGTGAGATCAAGCCGCAGGACCACGAGCGCCTGATCGCCCAGGCGATCGACGAGCTCAGCCGCCAGAATCCGCAGCACGGCACCGCGGACACCACGGGGCTCAACTAGACATGGCGAGCCTCGACGACAAGCATCTGGCGGTGGCCCGGATCTACAGCCAGGCCATCCTCGCCCTCGCGGAGCAGCAGGGGATCTCCGACCAGGTTGGCGAGGATCTGGCGGAGCTTGCGCGCTACGTGGGGGAGAACGCGGAGTTCGCGGACTTCCTGGGGAGCCCTTTGGTCGATGCCGGGGAGCGCCAGGTGGCGATCGAGAAGATTCTCCGCGGCCGGGTGAGCGACCTCCTGGTCGACGCCCTCCAGGTGGTCAATCGGAAGGAGCGGATGCTCCTCGTGCCGGCGATCTCCGAGACCTACCGCCAGGAGCTGCGCGACCTGCGCGGCCGGGTGGATGTCCAGGTGAAGACGCCGGTGGCGCTGCCGGATTCGCTCCGCGAGAAGCTGCAGGCGGCGGTCACCCACTTCACGGGCCGGCAGCCGGACCTGATCGAGAAGGTCGACCCCGGGCTCCTGGGCGGCATGGTGGTGCAGATCGGCGACGACAAGATCGACGCGAGCGTCGCGTCAAAGCTCACAGCCTTGAGCGAGGCGCTCACCAAGCGCGCCTCGCAGGAGATCGTTCGCGGCACCCCCTACGCGGGGCAGTAGCCGGCCTCAATTTGAGATAGATCGAGGGAAACTATGAGATTCAAAGTCGACGAGATCACTTCGGTCATCACGGAGGAGATCCGCCAGTTCAAGAGCACGATCGACCTCGCCCAGGTCGGCAAGGTCCTGGAGGTCGGCGACGGCATCGCCCGCATCTACGGGCTGTCGAACGCCATGGCCGGCGAGGAGGTGCGGTTCGCCAACGGCGCCGCCGGCCAGGTCTTCAACCTGGAAGCGAGCTCGGTCGGCGTCGTCATCCTGGGCGACTACCTGGGGATCCGCGAGGGCGACGAGGTCCGGCGCACGGGCCAGCTGCTCTCCGTCCCCTGCGGCCCGGCGCTCGTCGGCCGCGTCGTCGACCCGCTCGGCCGTCCGCTCGACGGCCTGGGCTCGATCGACACTCCGCATCGCCGGCCGCTCGAATGGAAGGCCCCCGGCATCGCCGAGCGCCAGCCGGTCACCGAGCCGCTCCTGACCGGCATCAAGGCGATCGACAGCATGATCCCCATCGGCCGCGGCCAGCGCGAGCTGATCATCGGCGACAGAAAGACCGGGAAGACGGCGATCGCGATCGACACCATCCTCAATCAGAAGGGGAGCGGGGTCATCTGCGTCTACGTCGCCATCGGCCAGAAGGAGTCGACGGTCGCCGGGTTGGTCGAGCGCCTGCGCTCGGCCGGCGCTCTCGACTACACGATCGTCATCTCGGCCGGCTCCTCGGACCCCTCGCCGCTCCAGTACATCGCCCCCTACTCGGGCGCCGCGATGGCCGAGTACTTCATGTACACGGAGGGGAAGGCCACCCTCTGCGTCTACGACGACCTCTCGAAGCAGGCGCAGTCCTACCGCCAGCTCTCGCTCCTCCTGCGCCGGCCGCCCGGCCGTGAGGCCTACCCCGGCGACGTCTTCTACCTCCACTCCCGGCTCCTGGAGCGGAGCGTCAAGATGCGCGAGGAGTACGCCGTGGTCCCCAAGGACACTCCGGCGGACAGCCGCGACCGCTCGGTCGTCGTCAAGAACCCGCAGGGCCTGGAAGCTCCGGCGGACGTCCGGCCGGACGACGCCAACGGCCTCTACCACCGGCCGCACGGCCGGAAGAAGGCCGAGGCCTTCCTCGCCACGCTGGGAGACAAGGACAAGTACCGGGTCCATCGCTTCCCCGACACGGGCGGCTCGATGACGGCGCTGCCGGTCATCGAGACGCTCGAAGGCGAGGTCTCGGCCTACATCCCGACCAACGTGATCTCGATCACCGACGGCCAGATCTATCTCGAGCCCGATCTTTTCTTCGCCGGCGTGCGGCCGGCGGTCAACGTCGGTATCAGCGTCTCGCGGGTGGGCGGCAACGCGCAGCGCAAGGCGATGAAGAAGATCTCCGGCTCGCTCCGGCTCGACCTCGCCGCTTTCCGCGACCTCGAAGCCTTCGCCCAGCTCGGCACTGAGCTCGATCCCGCGACCCAGCGCCAGCTCGACCGCGGCCTCCGCATGGTCGAGCTCCTGAAGCAGCCGCAGTACCAGCCCTACTCGTTCACCGACGAGGTGCTGTCGATCTTCACCGGTACCGGCGGTTTCCTCGACGACCTGCCGGCCAACCAGGTGGCGAAGTTCGAGCAGGCGCTCTTGAAGCACTTCCGCGACGAGCACCCGGAGATCGTCCAGGAGCTGGCCGACAAGGGCGAGCTGCCGGATGCTCTCGCCGACCGCATCCGTGGGGTGATCAAGAGCTTTAAGCCGCACTGGCCGGGCCAGGGAGCCGTTCCGGCAGCGGGCCAGGTAGCAGCAAGCAGGTAGGTAAGGGAATCGCCATGGCCAACCGGAGAGTCCTAGTCAAGCGGCGCAAGTCGGTGCGCAACATCAAGAAGATCACGCGCACCATGCAGCTCATCGCCACCGCCCGTTTCCAGGCGGCGTTCAACCGCGCCGTGGCGACCAAGCCCTATGCCGAGAAGCTGGCCGAGCTGGTGGGCGACCTGTCGCGGGCGGCGGCCAACATCGAGCATCCGCTCTTGAAGACCCACGACGAGGTGCCGCGCTCGGCCCTGGTCGTCCTGACCAGCGCCCGGGGCCTGGCCGGCGGCTACAACGCCAACGTCCTGCGCTCCGCCATCCAGTACCTGGAGGCGGAGGAAAAGCGGGGCGTCGACGTAGAGGTCACCATGGTGGGCAAGAAGGGGATCGGCTTCTTCAAGTTCCTCCGCCGGGACGTCGCCGAGGCGCGGACGGACATCGGCGAGAAGCCGCGCTTCGAGCAGGTCGAGCCGCTCGCCAACGACCTCATGGCCCGCTTCACCCGCGGCGAGATCGCCTCTGCCCACGTCGCCTACATGCGCTTCATCTCGGCCGGTCAGCAGCGGCCCGAGGTAGTCCAGCTTTTGCCCCTCGTGGGGGCGCTCAAGAAGGATGAAGGCGAGTCGGCGGCATCTTCGGCGCCCGGCAAGACCATCGAGTACGAGTTCTCGCCCTCGCCGCAGGAGCTGCTCGACGAGCTGCTCCCGGCGGTCGTTCGGGTGCGGCTCTTCCAGGCCTTCACCGACGCCGCCGTCTCCGAGCAGGTGGCGCGGATGGTCGCCATGAAGGCGGCGACCGACGCCGCCGGCGACATGATCAAGGCGCTGACGCGGGAGTACAACCGCGCGCGACAGACCCAGATCACCATGGAGCTCCTGGACATCGTGGGCGGGGCCAACGCCCTGTCCTGACCCGGGAGCCTTACGACAGGAAGCACTTGCTATGGCAACGGAAACCGGCAACTACGGCACTGTCACCCAGGTCATCGGCTCGACCCTCGACGCCCATTTCGCCGAGGATCGCCTGCCGTCGATCTACAACGCCCTGCAGATCGAGGTCGAAAACGACATCGAGGGCAAGAAGGTCAAGGACACGCTCTGGTGCGAGGTCGCCCAGCACCTGGGCGGCGGGCAGGTCCGGGCGGTGGCCCTAGGGTCGACCGACGGCGTGCAGCGCGGGGTCCGCATCTTAGACACCGGCTCCGCGGTCACCGTGCCGGTCGGCGAGGGGACTCTGGGCCGCGTCTTCAACCTCGTGGGCGCCCCCATCGACGGCTTGGGGCCGGTCAACGCCACGGAGCGCCGGCCCATCCACCACGCGCCGCCCGAGTTCGACGAGCTGTCCTCGAAGACCGAGCTGTTCGAGACCGGGATCAAGGTCATCGACCTCCTCTGCCCGCTCGTCCGCGGCGGCAAGGCCGGCCTCTTCGGCGGCGCCGGGGTGGGCAAGACGGTCATCATCCAGGAGCTCATCGCCCGCCTCGCCCGCTTCCACAGCGGCTACTCCTGCTTCGCCGGGGTGGGCGAGCGGACCCGCGAGGGCAACGACCTCTGGATCGAGATGCAGGAGGCGCAGATCGGCGATACCGGGAAGCGGGTCATCGACCAGACCGTCATGGTCTTCGGGCAGATGAACGAGCCTCCCGGCGCGCGGCTCCGGGTCGCCCTCTCGGCGCTCACCATGGCCGAGTACTTCAGAGACCAGACCGGCGTCGACACGCTCCTCTTCATCGACAACATCTTCCGCTTCTCGCAGGCGGGCTCCGAGGTGTCGGCCCTCCTCGGCCGCATGCCGTCGGCGGTCGGCTACCAGCCCACCCTCGGCACCGAGATGGGCGAGCTCCAGGAGCGCATCACCTCGACCAAGCGCGGCGCCGTCACCTCGATCCAGGCGATCTACGTGCCGGCCGACGACTACACCGACCCGGCGCCGGCCACCGCCTTCACCCACCTCGACAGCACGGTGAACCTCGAGCGCAGCATCTCGGAGAAGGGGATCTACCCCGCCGTCGACCCGCTCGCCTCCAGTAGCCGCATCGTCTCGCCCGAGTACATCGGCGAGGAGCACTACCAGGTCGCCCGGCGGGTGCAGCAGATCCTCCAGCGCTACCGGGACCTCCAGGACATCATCGCCATTTTGGGTGTCGACGAGCTGTCGGAGGAGGACAAGGTGATCGTCCGGCGAGCGCGGAAGATCGAGCGCTTCTTCTCGCAGGCGTTCTACGTCGCCGAGCAGTTCACCGGCTTCCCCGGCGTCTACACGCCGCTCAAGGACACCATCCGTTCGTTCGCCGAGCTCTGCGACGGCAAGTGGGACCACCTGCCGGACCAGGCGTTCATGTATGTCGGCAACATCGAGGATGCGGCCGCGCGGGCGGAGAAGCTGGCGAAGGAGTAGGGGCGGATGGCCAAGGGCGATACCTTCCACTGCAGTGTCATCACCCCCGAGCGGGCGGTGCTCGATGCCGATGCCACCTTCGTGGCCTTCCCGGCCCACGACGGCGAGGTCGGCATCCTGCCCGGCCGGGCGCCGCTCCTCTTCAAGCTCGGCATCGGCGTCCTCCGGGTGGAGAGCCCAACCGTGGCCGGGGGCGAGGAGCAGCTTTTCGTCGATGGCGGCTTCGCCCAGATGGTCGAGGACCGGTTGACGATCCTGACCGAGCAGGCGAAGAGGCCGGCGGAGATCGATCGCGTGGCGGCCGAGAAGGCCTTCGCCGCGGCGCACGACCTGCCGGCCGAGAGTGATGCCGAGTTCGCCGCCCGCCAGCGGGCGCTCGAGCGGGCGCGGGTGCAACTCCGGATGATCGGGGCCGCCGCCTCCGTATAAGGAGACGGGGGCCTCATGCCCGACCCAGCCAGCGATCGATTCATCAGCCGTTCCGAGTACGATCCCCTCTTCGCCGGCCATACGGGCGGGGCCGCTGGCGGCGGGGCCGATCCGGAAGACGACCTGGAGCCGGTGCGCGAGCGCTTCGCCGCCGCCAGCCGTCCCTACCTCCACTCCCCGTGGTCCTGGCTCGCCTGGGCCGTTCTCTTACCCGTAGCGGCGCTCGCCACTCCCGAGGCGGTGCGCCGTTCCGGGCCGGCCGGGGTCCTCTTCATCTGGTCGGCGACGATCCTGATCGGCGGGGCGGTCGAGATCGGAGCGATTCTTCTCGGGAGGGGGCGGGCGGGTCGGCGGACGGCGCGCACGCCTCTCGCCACCTATGTGCTGCGCCTCCAGGGGAACCTCTCCTTCGTCGCCCTGGCGCTCTCGGTCCTCTGCCTCTGGCTCGACGCCGCCTGGGCTCTCCCCGGGATCTGGCTTCTCCTCCTCGGCCATTCCTTCTACATGCTGGGCGGCCTCGCCTTCCCCCCGTTTTGCACCTGCGGTCTCATCTTCCAGATCGGCGGCCTCGCCGCGCTGTGGCCGACGCTCCCACCTCTGCCGGTCTTCGCCGTTACGGCGGCGGCGGGGAATCTTTGGATGGCGTGGCGGATCTGGCGGGAGCAACGTACTCAGGGTTGATCTCCAACCGATAACGGTATACTTTCTATACCGCACAGGGGGGTCGGTGGAATTCGAGTTCGACGAAGCCAAGAGCCAGGCGAATTCGGCCAAGCACGGCATCGACTTTCTCGCGGCACAGGCACTGTGGCGCGATGAGTTGCGCATCGAGGTCCCCGCCCGCACCGAAGACGAACCTCGCTTCCTCGTGATCGGTCGGATCGCCAGCAAGCACTACTCGGCCGTCATCACCTATCGCGAGCAGCGGGTTCGGATCATCTCAGTGCGACGTTCGAGGAAAGAGGAGGTGGCCCTCTATGAAGGCTGAGGAGTTTGACCGCAAGTTCGACGCTGGTGAGGACGTCACCGCTGAGCTCGACCTCTCTGCCGCTCGCCGTCCCGGTGAGGAGGTGCGTCGTGTCAACGTCGACTTCCCGGTCTGGATGGTCGAGTCCCTCGATCGTGAGGCCAAGCGGCTGGGTGTCACGCGCCAGTCTGTCATCAAGGTGTGGATCGCTGACAAGCTCGAGCGCAAGGCGTCGTAGCCTTCAAGATCCTGGGCGGGCGGCGCGGTCTCGCTAACCAGCCCGGAAGGTATTCGAGCTGCTGATCAGGTCGGTCAGGGTGCGGCCCCTGCCGGCCAGGAGGAGCGGCAGGCCGAGGGTGGCCGCGGTCAGGAGGCCGCCGAACCAGCGGCGGGCGGTCTGATCGAAGGTCAGGGGCTCGCCGTCGCGGTTGCGCGAGAGGAGGCCGGCCCAGGTCATCCCCAGAGTCTGCCCCCAGAAGGCGAGCGGCAGGATGGTATAGAGGAAGGAGAAGGCGAGCAGGAAGATCACCATGGGCGGCCACTCGGCGGGAGTGGGGTTGGCGCCCAGGAGCCGGGCGCCCACGAGCGCCACGGCGGCGATGGCGGCGTGCACGAGGAGGTCGGCCAAGCCGGCGGCGAGCCGGCTGCCGAGCCCCGCCCGGCCGGGCGTCCTCTCGTCTTCCTCCATCTCCTTGGCAGGCGGTGCGGCTTTCGGCGCAGGCGCGACGGGGACGGGCGCCGGCCGGCGAGGGGCTGCTGGCATCGCCGGCGCGGGCCTTTCGGCCGGGAGGGCTTCGAGGCGGGCCGGGCGCGGCCGGGGCGGCGAGGCCTCGACCTCGTCGACATTCTCGCCGTCCTCCGGCAGGGAGTTCAGCCGGTCGTGATCCGGCAGGTCGAGCGGCAGGTCGAAGAGGCTGGGCTCCTGGTCCTCTCCCTCAGGGCTTCGGCGTCGCATTAGCGATACGGCAGGTACTTGACGTAGATCCGGAAGAGCAGGTCCTGCGGCCGCTCCTGGTAGGTCTGGGCGAAGAGGTAGTGCCGGCGCAAAGTGGCGTCTCCGGGTTCGAGCTTCAGGGCTTCCGCGAACTGGGTCGCCGCATGGACCGGGTCGGCCCGCTGCAGGTCGCGGATGCCCAGATTGTAGTAGGAATCGACGATCAGGCGGTCGACATTATGGTCGTCGGGGTTCGACTCCCGCATCTTCCATAGGGTGGGCAGGATGAACTCCCAATCGTGCTGCTTGAAGAGCTTGACCTGCTCCGCCAACGGCTGGAGCCTCCGCTTGGCCTGGGCGAGCTGCTCGGCCTCGGGAGGGTCGAGCCTGGCGATGACGGCCGCCTGGTCGAACTGCTCGGAGGCGTGCAGGTAGTCGCCCTTGGCGTAGGCCTTGCGGCCGGCCTCGATCAGCTCCTGCCGGTGGGCCGCCGCCTCGGTCGGGAGCGCCCCCACTGGCGCCGAGATCGCGCCCGGGGCGCCTGGGACGCCCGGCGCCAGCGGCTCGGTGCCGCTGGCGGCAATCCCGCCACCGGTCGCGCCGGGCGCTCCCGCTTCCCACTGGGCGATCAGCTTCTGGGCCTCGGCATAGTGGGGGTCGCCCGGGGGCAACCGCTTGAGCAGGGCGAGGGCGTTGACCGTCTTGCCCTGGTTGTGGAGGGTCACCGCGCGGGTGACCGGGCTCGCGGTCGGGGCGGGAGCCGGGGTCGCCAGGTGGTCGGCCGGCAGGTTGGGGAAGATGCTGTCCCACTTCCAGTAGAGGCCCAGCCCGGCGAGGAGGACGACCGCCAGGACGGCGCCCCCGATGTAGAGGAAGCGGCGGCTGGCGCGCCCCTGGCGGACCGCCGCCCGGCGGGGCTCCCGGCGCTCGCCGCGGGCCGGCGCCTCGCCCGGCTCCGGCGGCACGAGGATCTCTTCCTTCAGGTCTCCGGCGTCCGGCAGGTCGGAGAGGAGGCCGGCGCCCGTTCCCTGCCCGGAGGGCGGCATCGCCGACATCGCGGACATCGGGGCGATCGGCGCGAGGGCCGAGCCCATCGGCTCGCGGCCCCCGGGGCGGGGAGCGAGGACCGGCACGATCCCGTCGTCGATCTGCTGGAGGTACTCGCGCGCCGCGAGATAGCTCGGCTGGAGGGCGAGGACCTGCTCGAAGGCGCGGCGCGCACCGGGGAGGTTGCCGGCCTCCAGGCTGTTCAAGCCGTCGTGGAAGATCTCCTCCACCTGGCGCTCGTTCTCGGCCTTGAGCTTGCGCGCCTGCTCGATGTGCCGGGCGGCCTCCTGGTGGTCGATGTCGATGAGGAAGATCCGCGACCAGGCGTCGATCGCCGCCTGGGGGTCGCCGGCGTCGAAGGCCGACTGCCCCTCGGCTAAGAGCTGGGCGATCCGCCGGTCGCTCTCCGAATCGCCGCTGCCCTCCGAGAAGAGGTCGAGGGGCGGCGTCGAGCTTGGCCGCAGCGCCGCGGGCAGCTCCTGAGCGGCGCGGGGCGGTGCCGGCGGCGGGGCCGCAGCCAGCTTTTCGATCTCGGCGATGCCGGGGTGGGTGGGATCTAAGGAGCGCGCCTTGTCGAGCAGCCGCCCGACCTCGTCGCGCTGCCCGGCGCTAAGGACCTCCCGCGCCTTGGCGAGGAAACGGCCGACGTAGGGCTCGGCCTCCAGCCGCTCCTGGGCGGTCGCCGCCAGGGTGCGGAGCTCGGGGTCGGCGGCCACCGCCGCCTGGTTCGCCTGGGCAAGGGTGAGGAAGTCCTGGAAGCGGCGGGTCTCGAAGAGACCGGAGAGCGTGGCGCGCAGGCTGCCGGGGTCGCCGCCGTTGCCCGAGAAGCTGGCGGGCAGGTCGTCCTCGAGCGGCAGCTCTTCCAAGGGTTCGAGGAAGCCGAGCGATTCCAGGGAGTCCAGCGAGCCCAGGGAGTCCAGGCCGTCGAGGCTGGGGAGGAGGTCGTCCCCGGGGAGACCTGCCGCCGCATCCGTGAGGTCGTCGACCCGCACGGCCCCGGAGGCGCTCTTCAGGCGGTCGAGGAGGCGCCGGGCCGGCTCGAAGTTGGGGTCCATGCGCAGGACGAAGTCGCACCCCAGGAGCGCTTCCTGCCGGCTGCCCTGCGCCGCCAGGTCGAGCGTCTGCTGGAAGGTGCCGAGGATGCGTTGCCGCGCGTCGGCGGAGAGGGAGGGGTTACCGGGATAAGTCATCGGCATAGGGGTCGGGTGTTCGCTACCCGGGATCTACGGTTGTGCATGAAAGCCGGCACTATCCTAACAAACTCGCCGGGGGCGCACAACCTGCGGCATTGCTATACTTTGGGTTCTGTGCCGCGGCTCGAGTGCGTCCCCAACGTGAGCGAGGGCCGGCGCCCGGAGGTCGTGGCGCGGCTTTTTGCCGCCGCGTCGTCGGTCGCCGGGGTCCGGCTGCTCGACGCCTCTTCCGATCCCGACCACAACCGCTCGGTCCTCACCCTGGCCGGCGAGCCGGACCCCCTGCACGACGCCCTCCTCGCCCTCTACGCGGTGGCCCTGGAGGAGATCGACCTCACCCGGCACCAGGGGGTACACCCCCGGGTGGGGGCGGTCGACGTCACCCCCTTCGTGCCGCTCGCCGGGACTCCCATGACGGTGGCGGTGGCGGCGGCCGAGCGGCTGGGGGCGGCCCTCGCCGAGCGCTTCGGTCTCGCGGTCTACCTCTACGAGCAGGCGGCGCGGGTGCCGGCGAGGCGCCGGCTCGCCGATGTCCGGCGGGGCGGCTTCGAAGGTTTCGCCGCCCGTCTGGCCGATCCCGCCTGGGCCCCCGATTACGGGCCGGCCCGGGTCCACCCCACGGCCGGGGTGACGGTCGTCGGCGCCCGCTTCTTCCTCATTGCCTTCAATGCCGTGCTGGAGACCGCCGACCTCGCGGTGGCCCGCGCCATCGCCCGCCAGGTCCGCGAGTCGGGTGGGGGCCTGCCTGCCCTGCGGGCCATGGGGGTCTATCTCGCCAGCCGCGATCGGGCCCAGGTGAGCATGAACCTGGTCGACTTCCGGCAGACCTCGATGTTCGCCGCCCTCGACCGGGTCCGCCGGGAGGCTGAGGCCCTGGGTACCCGGGTGGCGGAGACGGAGGTGATCGGGCTGGTGCCGGAGGAGGCGGTCTGGGGGGCGCTCCAGGGAGCGCTACAGTGCCCGGTGTTCGGCGGGGAGCGGGTCCTGGAGGAGCGCCTGCGCGTGCCCTCCTGAGGCGCGCAGCTCCTTCAAGACCCGGTGGGGCATGCCGTCGAAGGAGCCGGAGGACATGGTCGCCACCACGTCTCCCTCCCGCGTCTCGTCCAGGGTCCGCCCCAGCACCTCGGCGGTGTCCGCGCACAGGGTGGCGGGGACGCCGGCCCGGGTGATCTCGGTGGCCAGGGTGCCGAAGTCGAGCCGCTCGTCCTCGGCTAAGCGGCCGAGGTGGAAGGTGGGAGCGAAGAGCACCCGGTCGGCCTGGGCGAAGGCGGCGCGGTAGGGGTCGTGGAAGAGGGCCCGCCCGGCGGTCAGGCTGCGCGGCTCGAAGAGGACGAGGAGCCGGCGGCCGGGATAGCGCTGGCGGAGAGCCCCGAGGGTCTTGTCGACCGCCGTCGGGTGGTGGGCGAAGTCGTCGACCACGGTCACCCCGCGTGCCGTCCCCAGCTCCTCCAGCCGCCGCTTGACGCCGTGGAAGCGGGCGAGGGCGTCGACCACCGCGGCGGCCGGCAGGCCGTCCCGCCGCGCCGCCGCCCAGACCGCGAGCGCGTTCGCCACGTTGTGCTCGCCGGCCATGGGCAGGGTGATCTCCACCTCCCCGGCTCCGGGATCGGCGGGATCGACGACCCGGAAGCGGCTGGCCTCGGGGCGGGCCTCGATCCCCGCGAGGCCGCCCAGGGGGTGGAGGTCGTTGCCGGGATCGATGCCGTAGAAGAGCACCGGGCAGCGCGCCCGCCGGGCGAGCTCCCGCACCTCGGGGGTGTCGCCGCAGGCCACCAGGTAGCCGCTCGCGGGGAGCAGCTCCAGGAGCTGGGCGTAGGCGGCGCGGAACGCCTCCGGGGTCGGGTAGAGGTCGGCGTGGTCGTACTCGACGCTCGTCAGGAGGAGGGTCTCGGGGCGGTAGTGGAGGAACTTGGGGCCGCGGTCGAAGTAGGCGGCGTTGTACTCGTCTCCCTCGATGATGAAACGCTCGCCTCCCCCCACGTGGAAGCTCCCCGGCAGGTCGCTGGGGATGCCGCCGACGAGGTAGCCGGGGTCCCTGCCGCAGGCCTTCCAGACCCAGGCGGCCATGGCGCTGGTCGTCGTCTTGCCGTGGGTTCCCGCCACCACCAGGGGCCGGCGCTCTTCCAGGAAGAAGCGGGAGAGGGCCTGCGGCATGGAGACGATGGGCAGGCCGAGGCGCTCGGCCTCGACCGCCTCCGGATTGTCGCGGCGGATGGCGTTGCCGATGACGACCAGGTCCGGCGCGGGGTTGAGGTGGGCGGCGTCGTAGCCCAGGAGCGGGTGGATCCCGGCCCGCTCCAAAAGGGTGCTCATGGGAGGATAGAGCGATCCGTCCGTCCCCCGCACCCTGTGGCCCTGCTCTTGCAGCAGGCAGGCGAGCGGAGCCATCCCCGTACCACCGACGGCCATGCAGTAGATCTCCAGGGTGCGGTCTGGCTTGGTCATGGGGCGCGCAGAGTGTAGCATCAGGTTGCGTTTACCGTTGTCCACAGCAAAAGGAGTTGGCCGTATGAAACGTCAGATCACGACTGCCATTTTGACACTCTGTGCCCTGCTGGCCCTGGCCGCCACCCTGTTCGCGCAGGGCGCCGCGGCGGGAAATCCAGCCGCGGCGGGCAAGCCCGCAGCCACGGGCAATAAGCCGAAGGCGGTCGCCGTCGAACCGATCACCGACGTCGGCACGGTCGCCAAGGGCGACACCGTCAATCACGATTTCGTCATCAAGAACGAAGGCACGGCGCCGCTCGAGATCGCCCAGGTCCAGCCCGCCTGCGGCTGCACGGTCGTCAGCTTCGACAAGACGATCGCCCCGGGCAAGAGCGGCCTCGTGCACACGGCAGTCGATTCCTCGACCTTCAACGGCCCCATCGCCAAGGGGGTCACGGCCTACACCAACGACCCCGAGGCGCCGCAGATCCAACTGACGATCAAGATGAAGGTCGAGCCCTACATCTCGGTCAAGCCGGGCTATGCGCGCTACATCGTCGTCCAGGGCGAGCCGCAGGACGGCAACATCGCCCAGACCCTGTGGTCCTCGGACGGCACGTCGTTCGACGTCCTCTCCGTCGATACGCCGCTGCCCAATGCCCTGAAGGTCAGCTTCCGCGAGGCGACCGAGAAGGAGCGTCTGCCGGAGATCAAGGGCAAGCAGTGGCGGGTGGAGATGCTGCTCTCGAACAATGCGCCGGTGGGCCCGCTCGCCAACTACGTGACGGTCCACACCAACCACCCGAAGCAGAAGGTGGTGCAGATCCCGGTCTCCGGCTTCGTGCGCCCGGTGATCGCGGTGACGCCGCCGGTCGCCGACTTCGGCAAGATCGAGCTCAAGGAGCCCCTCAAAAAGGCGCTCCTCGTGCGCAACTTCGCCACCGAGTCGATCAACGTCACCAAGATCGACAACGACATCAAGGGGATCGACGCGCAGCTCGAGCCGGTGACGGCCGGCCGCGAGTATCAGGTCCGACTGACCCTGAAGCCGGAGCTCGGCAAGGGGCCGTTCAACGGCAAGATCACGGTCCACACGGACAGTCCGAAGACCCCGATGATCGAGGTCGAGATCAAGGGCGTCGTACTGTAAGGGGACGGCGCCAGACGTCCCGCCCTTGCAGGTGGACCCCCCCCTGCCAGCGGTCGATCCCGTTCTCCTCCACCCAGTCCGCTTGGCCGGCGAGGAGAGCGCGGCCCATGTCGGTCAGGTCGAAGCCTGTCTCGGTCACCCCGAGGGCGGGGGACGCCGCCGCGGCGAGGCCCTTGAGAGTCGCCAGCAGCTCGCCGTCCCCATACCAGCAGCCGTGATTCGGCTCCTCCATGCGGGTAACGGAGCGGAAGATCTCCCCGAAGCTGCGTTCTCCCTCCGCCACCGCCCGCAGGCACTCCTCTTCGGTGCGGCTCAAGCCGTTCGCCGCGGAGGGGAACTGCTCCATGAGCCGGAGGAAGGCCGGCCGTAGGTAGGGCAGGTCTTCCGTGCCGCCGGCGAGGAGCCGCTCGATCTCCCGGGGATCGGCGGCGCCGTGGGCGTGCCAGGCCGCGGCGGCGAGAGCGAGCTGGGCGGCGGTGACCGGCCGCCGCTCCGGGTAGAGGGAGGCGAGCTGCCCGGAGGTGAGCTGGCCCAGGCCGTAGAAGGGCTCGGCTCCCGGCGGCATGGGGAAGTCTCCGACCTGAATGAGCTGGAGCGCCCGGGTGGGGTTCTGGGAACGGTGGGCCCCGAACCAGGCGAGCAGCCGGACGAGGATCATCTGGTCGTAGGGGCAGGCGTCGAACCAGAGGACCACCACCTCCTCCGCTGGCAGTTTGGCCAGGAGATCGACGTCCTGGAAGGACTCGGGGGGCACGCCGCGGAAGGCGGCCCGCACCGCCCGATAGTCCGTGAACGAGAGGCCGCCCGGCGAGGGGCCGATGGCGGCGGAGTCCCGCCAGCCGACCACCGTCCCGGGGAGATCGCTCGCCCGGAGGAGATCCGCCGCGGAGTCGCCGCTGACGACGTGGAGCACGGCCCCCTCCTCTACGGCCGGCCCCAGAGGTCCTTCTCGGACTTGGCCGGCGCCGGCCGGCGGTGGACCTTGGCCTGGACCGCGGCGACCTCCTCCAGGGTGGGGGCGAGGACCTGGTTCTGCACGGCGGCGAGCTCGCCGATCCCCTTCTGGGCGAGGTCGATCAGGGCGTCCATCTCGGAGCGGCGGAAGCTCCGCTTCTCCCCCGTCCCCTGGACCTCGACGAGCGAGCCGTCGGCCGTCCCCACGACGTTCATGTCGACCTCCGCCACCTGGTCCTCGACGTATTCGAGATCCAGGAGGGGGACGCCGCCCAGGAGGCCCACCGAGACCGCGGCGAGCTGGGCGGTCAGGGGCCAGACGGTGATGTCGCCGGTCAGGAGGAGCCGGGCGAGGGCGAGGGCGGCGGCCACGTAGGCGCCGGTCACCGCCGCCGTCCGGGTCCCGCCGTCCGCCTGGAGGACGTCGCAGTCGAGGGTCAGGGTGCGGTCGGGCATCGCCGTGGTGTCGATCACCGCCCTCAGGCTTCGGCCGATCAGGCGCTGGATCTCCGAGGTCCGGCCGGAGGGCTTCCCCTGGGAGACCTCGCGCGCCGAGCGGGTGTGGGTGGCGCGAGGGAGCATCGAGTACTCGGCGGTCACCCAGCCCTTCCCCGAGTCGCGGAGGAAGGAGGGCACCCGGTTCTCGACGCTGGCCGCGATCAGCACCCGGGTGTCGCCGAGCTCGATCAGCGCCGATCCTTCGGCGAACTTCAAAACGCCAAGCTCGATGCGAACCGGGCGCAGGGCGTCCGCGGCACGGCCATGCGGTCGGTTGTTGCTGCGATTCGTTTCCATGTCCGGGATATTAAACGACCTCGACCCATTCGAGGGGCAGGTCGGGGTCGCCCAAGATGCGCCCGGCCACGAGCTTGAAGCTCTCGCCGCCGTCGGTGACGCAGAGGTGCTGGGTGGCGAGGCCGGGAGAAGAATCGGCGCGCGCGAGGCCGGCCTCGGCGAGCCCCTGGGCCACCACTTCCGCCACCGCCTCGGCCGAGTCGACCAGGGTGACGGCGGGGCCGGCGACGCGGGCGAGGACCGCTTTCAGGAGCGGATAGTGGGTGCAGCCCAGGACGAGGGTGTCGATCTCAGCCTCCAGGAGCGGTGCCAGGTAGCGCTCGGCGATCCTCGTCGTGACCTCGTCGTCGTCGTGCCAGCCCTCCTCGACCAGGGGGACGAAGAGGGGGCAGGCGCGGCTCACGACGGCGAGGTCCGGTCGCAGCCGGCGGAGCGCCCGCGGATAGGCGTCGGAGCGCACCGTCGCCTCGGTGGCGATGACGCCCACCCGGCCGCGGCTGACCTCGGCGGCGCGCCGGGCGCCCGGCTCGATCACCCCCCAGAGCGGCATGCCGACTTCGAGATGCACGTGCTCCAGGGCGAGAGCCGATGCGGTGTTGCAGGCGACGACCACGGCCTTGACCCCGCGCTCGACCAGGAACTCGATGTTCCGCCGGGTGTAGCGGGTGACGGTCTCGGGCGACTTGCTGCCGTAGGGGAGCCGGGCGGTGTCACCCAGGTAGAGGATGGATTCGTGGGGCAGCCGGCGGCGGAGCGCGGCGACCACGGTCAGGCCGCCGACACCGGAGTCGAAGACGCCGATAGGGTCCATGACGTCGGGTCTCGCCGGGGTTTCCTAGTGCGCGACCAGGCTGCGGTCGGGAAGGAAGGGGCGGCTGGTGTCGAGGTGGCCGGAGAAGGTCACCCGCTGGGTGCCGTTCCAGAGCAGGGCCACCCGCTGGGCCTCGGGGACGTTCAAGGCGATCGAGTCGACGAGGCTGTAGATGGCCTGCATCTCGGCGTCCGAGCCGGCGGGGGGAGGGTCGTCGTGCTGGGCCCAGCGCAGGTCGAGGTAGGCGGTGCCCTCCGGGG
>JAXDLD010000744.1:0-11261 GCA_034666805.1 Acidobacteriota bacterium | reverse complement strand
GGCGCCGGCAGCTTCCCCGCCGACCGCCCCACCTTGGCCACCCGGCTCGCCGCCGCCGGCTACCGGACCGCCGCCTTCGTCGGCTCCTTCGTGCTCGACCACCGCTTCGGGCTCGCCCGCGGCTTCGACACCTACGACGACGAGATGGAGCGCGACGCCGCCGGCGGCCGCGGCCTGGACGCCGAGCGGCGCGGGGACAAGGTGGTCGACCGCGCGATCGCCTGGCTGAACAAGGAGCCAAACCAGGGGGATGCCGCCCGTCATCAGGACCAGGAAAACCGGCCCTTCTTCCTCTGGGTCCACCTCTACGATGCCCATGCCCCCTACGACCCGCCAGCCCCCTACCGCGACCGGCATCCCGGCAGGCCCTACGACGGCGAGATCGCCTTCGCCGACGCCCAGTTCGGCCGTCTCCTGGCCGAGCTCGACCGCCTGCACCTCACGGCGGGAACGGTGGTGGCAGTGGCGGCCGACCACGGCGAGGCGCTCGGCGAGCACGGCGAGCTGACCCACGGCCTGCTCCTCTACGAGCCGACCCTCCACGTGCCGCTCCTCCTCCGCGCCCCCGGGCTCAAGGCCGGGCGGGTCGTCGAGACCCCGGTCTCCCTGGTCGACCTCGGCCCCACCCTCGCCGGCCTGCTCGGCAAGCCGCTCGCCGTTCCAGGAGGAGGTCTCGACGGGCGCGACCTCTCCGCCGCCTTGACGCGCGGCGAGGAGCCGCCGCCGGCCGACCTCTACGCCGAGACCCGCTATCCCATGATCTTCGGCTGGAGCCCGCTCGCCGCCCTGCGCCGTCGCGACCTCAAGTACATCGAGGCGCCGCGGCCGGAGCTCTACGATCTGGGCCGCGACCGCGGAGAGCAGGCGAACCTCGCCGCCCGGCCGGAGGGCGCCGGGGAGGCCCGGGGCTTCGCCGGCCGCCTCGCCGGCTTCCAATCCAATGCCCGGCCCGCGACCCCGGCCGTCGCGCCCGACGCCGAGACCCGCGCCCGGCTGGCGAGCCTGGGCTACGCGGGCGGAGGAAACGCGGGGAATGCCACCACCCCCAAGGCCAACGCCGCCGACCCCAAGGACCGGGTGGCCCTCTTCCGCCGCTACGAGGAGGCCAACACCGACATCCGCGCCGGCCGGGCGAACGACGCCCTGCCGATCCTCGCGGAGATCGTGGCGGCGGATCCCGACAACCCCGTCTTCCGCGGCAAGCTCGCTCAAGCGTACCGCGAGCGCGGACTCCTCGCGAGAGCGATCCCCCTCTACCGCCAGGCGGCGGCGAGCGCCCCGGAGGACTCCGAGGCCTGGTACAACCTGGGGGTGACGCTCGCGGAGGCCGGCCAGGCGGCCGAAGCCCAGAAGGTCCTCTCCCGCGCCTTGGAGCTCGACCCCACCCGCCCCGAGGAGCACAACTCCCTGGGGATCGCCCTCCTCGCCCAGGGCCGCGCGGCCGACGCGGTGCGCGAGTTCCAGCAGGCGATCGCCTTGGACCCGGGGGATGCCCGCGCCTACAACAACCTCGGCAACCTCCTGCGCGGCGGCGGCAAGCTCGACGCCGCCGAGGAGGCCTACCGCCGGGCGACCACCCTGGCCCCCCGCTACGCCGAGGCGTGGAACGGCCTGGGGACCCTGGAGGTCGACCGCAACCGGCCGGCGGAGGCCCTGGCCTGCTTCGACCGCGCCTTGACTCTCGCCCCCCGCTATCACGAGGTACGGCTCAACCGGGCCATCGCCTACGAGATGTCGGGGGACACCCGGGCCGCCATGGCGGCCTATCGTGAATTCCTGGCCGCGGCCGGGAAGGACCCGCAGTACTCCACCCAGCGCCGCGCCGCAGAGCAGCTCCTCGCCCGCCTTTCCGATCGCGAAGCGGGCTCGTCCACGGCAGAGAGGAGGTGATCAGGACCCGATACGTTTGCCCGGCTTCGCGAGCTGATTTCTTTTTCTTTCCATTGCAGAGGATCTAACGAACAAGGAGATTGACTTTATGAAACTGATGAGACAACCCGTGAAGAGGCCCGCCGCCTTTCTGGCGGCCGCGGTCCTTCTGGCCGCGCTCGGGCTTGCCGCCCTGCCCATGGCGGCCCATGCCCAGTCCGCGACCGGATCGTCCCTGGTCGGCCGCGTGGTGGACAACAAGGGCGAAGCTCTCCCCGGCGTCACCGTCAGCGCCACCGAAAAGGCGACCGGCTTCAACCGCACGGCGGTGACCGGCTCCGACGGCGGCTTTAGGCTGCCCGCCGTCCCCGTCGGCGAGTACACCGTCTCCGCCGAGCTCGCCGGCTTCGCCACCGTCAACGTCGAGGCGGTCCGGCTGGTGGTCGCCACCGAGCGCAAGCTCGAGATCACCATGAACCCGGCGAAGCTCGAGGAGTCGATCACGGTCGTCGACGAGGCCCCCCTGGTCTCGACCTCGCCCTCGGTCGGCGCCGTGGTCTCCCAGAACGAGCTCGAGAACCTGCCCTTGAACGGCCGCCAGTTCGCCAACCTGGCGACCCTCGCCCCGGGCACCAGCCTGGGCGTCAACAGCGACCCCACCAAGCCCGGCCAGCAGGTCGTGCAGCTGAACGGCGGCACGGGCAGAAACGTCAACTACCTGATCGACGGCGGCGACAACACCGACGACACGATCGGCGGCGCCCTGCAGAACTTCAACCTGGAGAGCGTCCAGGAGTTCAAGATCCAGACCATGCAGTACAAGGCCGAGTACGGCCGCTCCTCGGGCGGCGTGCTCTCGGTCGTCACCAAGACCGGCACCAACGCCTTCGACGGCAGCGTCTACGGCTTCCGCCGCGACAAGAGCCTCAACTCGGAGACCACCACCGAGCAGCTCGCCCATAGCGGCAAGCAGCCGTTCAAGCGCGACCAGTACGGCGCCGCCCTGGGCGGCCCGATCGTCAAGGACACGGCGCACTTCTTCGCCACCTATGAGAAGACCAAGCGCGACACCTCCTACACGGTCAACGCCCCCGTCCTGCCGAGCAACGGCACCTCGATCCCCATCCCGTTCACCGACGAGCTCGGCACCGCCAAGGTGAGCTGGGACATCTCCTCCAAGCAGTACCTCCAGGTGCGCTACGGCTATCAGAAGAACGCCGACAAGTACGGCGCCTCGCCGCTCGCCGATCCGACGGCGCTCGGCACGATCGCCAACGACTACAAGTCGCTCTTGGCCGGCCACACGGTGCAGCTCGGCGGCGAGGCCTTGAACGAGGCCCTCTTCCAGTACACCCATTTCATCAACACGATCTCCGCCGACTCGAACCTCCCGAACCTGGTCTTCCCCAACGGCGCCACCTACGGCCAGAGCGGCAATACCCCGCAGTCGACCGAGCAGAAGAAGTACCAGTACAAGGACGACTTCAGCTGGTCGCGGACGATCGGCGACAAGCGCCACGACTTCAAGATCGGGCTCAACTACATCAACGAGCCCGTGCTCCAGGGTGACTTCTCGGTCGGCAAGGCGGGTTCCTACACGCTCTCGGGGAACTCGTTCAACGCGCCGGTCACCGCCATCACGGTCTTCGGCGGCTTCGCCGGCTCGAGCACGCCGGTCAAGCAGTACAGCGCCTACGGCCAGGACGACTGGTTCGTCTCGAACAACCTGACGATCAACCTCGGCCTGCGCTACGACTACTGGGCGGGCTTCGACCTCGACCAGAGGAAGAATCCGATCTGGCAGACGCTCGCGACCCAGACCCAATTCAGCGATGCGCCCTACCTGCGGGACTTCCAGGGCGGCAAGGGCGGGGTGCTCAAGAACGACAAGAACAACGTCGGCCCGCGGGCCGGCTTCACCTGGGACACCCGGGGTGACGGCAAGCAGCTCGTGCGCGGCGGCTGGGGGCGGTACTTCGACTTCCCCTACACCAACGCCACCATCCTCTTCCCGACCTCGGCCGCGACGTCCAACTACGGGCTCGTGTACAGCAACCGCAATCCCGCCGGCATCAAGAATCCGGATGGGAGCCTCTTCCATCCCGGCCAGCCGCTGCCGCCCAACCAGCTGACCGGCGGCAGCGTCAACCCGCCCAACGAGGTCGCCTCGCCGACCCTGGCGACCCCCCGTTCGGACCAGCTCTCCCTCGGCTACTCCTGGCAGGTCACCAGCTGGCTGGGCCTGAACTTCGAGGGCGTCGACATCCGCTATGCCGACATCCCCTACCGCTTCCGCGGCAACCCCCTGGTCACCGACGCGACCGGCACGCACGCCCGCTTCCCGCAGTTCGGCAACTTCCGCGTCTGGTACGGCAACGGCCAGGCGAAGTACGACGGCTTCAACATCGGCGTGCACGCCCGCCTGACCAACTTCGAGCTCCAGGGCTTCTACACCTTGTCGCGGGCCACCGGCAACGTCTTGGCCGGCGTCGACGAGTTCCGGCTCACCAACGCCGCCTACCAGGGCGACCTCGTGGGCGGCACCCGGCGCGACGCCTCGGTCAACCCGCTCAACCCCCAGTGCGGCGCCTGCTTCGGCCCGCTCAACAGCGATGCCCGCCACCGGATCACCCTCGCCGGGACCTACCGGGCGCCGCTCGGCTTCAGCGTCTCGGGTGTCCTCCGCTACCACTCGGCGACCCCCTTCACCCAGGAGGCCGGCTACGACGTCAACCGGGACGGCTACTCGAACGACCTGGCGCCCGGGGTCTCGCACGTCGGCACTCTCTACCTCGGCTCGTTCGAGCAGTTCGACCTGCGCTTGAGCAAGGAGTTCAAGTTCGGCGGCAACTACTCGGCGGAGATCATCGCCGAGGTGTTCAACCTCTTCAACGCCAAGAACCCGGTCAAGTACAACGGCAGCCAGTTCCTCGGCCTCGACGCCAGTGGCAACCCCATCCCGAACCCCCGGTTCGGCAAGCCGGCGACCTATGCTGGCGACCCGCTCCAGGGCGAGCAGCGCCTGGCCCAGATCGGCCTGCGCTTCCGCTTCTAGTTTCACCCGCTTGCAGTCGAGATCGGCGGGGGCGCCTACCAGCGCCCCCGCTTTTTTTTCGTCTCCTCTATCGAGGGAGATTTCGCGTTCGCTGATTTTTAGCTATTCTTCCCTGCTAGCAGATCTAACAGGAGGAGATCCTATGCACAGGATGAGGAGTCTCAGGACGAGGTTGGCTCTGGCCCTGGCAGGCGCGCTCTGGCTCTTGCTGCCGCTCGCCGCGCCCGCCCAGACGACGACCGGCACCCTGACGGGCCGCATCGAAGACGGCAAGAAGGGCGCGCTGCCCGGCGTCACCGTCTCCGCCATCGACAAGAGCACCGGCTTTTCCCGGGTGACGGTGACGGCTTTGGACGGCACCTTTAGGCTGCCGTCGCTGCCGGTCGGCGTCTATGCCGTCACCGCCGAGCTCGCCGGCTTCGCCACCGTGACCGTCGAGGCGGTCCAGTTGACGGTCGCCACCGAGCGCAAGCTCGAGGTCACCATGAACCCGGCGACCCTGGAGGAGCACATCACGGTCGTCGACGAGGCGCCTCTCGTCCAGACCTCGCCCTCGATCGGCACCACGGTCGACAGGAAGGAGCTCGAGAACCTGCCCTTGAACGGCCGCCAGTTCGCCAACCTGGCGACCCTGGCGCCGGGCACGACTCTGGCGGTCAACAGCGATCCCACCAAGCCCGGCCAGCAGGTCGTGGCGTTGAACGGCGGCGCCGGCCGGAACGTCAGCTACGTCATCGACGGCGGTGACAACGCCGACGACACGATCGGCGGCGCCCTCCAGAACTTCAACCTCGAAAGCGTCCAGGAGTTCAAGATCCAGACCCAGCAGTACAAGGCCGAGTTCGGCCGTTCGAGCGGCGGGGTGCTCTCGGTCGTCACCAAGACCGGCACCAACACCTTCGAGGGCAGCACCTACGGCTTCTTCCGCGACCGCGCCTTGAACACCCGGACCGAGTCGGAGACGCGGGCCGGCATCGACAAACAGCCCTTCGACCGCAAGCAGTACGGCATCTCCTTCGGCGGTCCGATCGTCCAGGACAAGGCGCACTTCTTCGCCACCTGGGAGAAGACCCAGCGCAAGACCTCCTACACGATCAACACCCAGGGCTCGTTGCCGGACTTGGACGGCCAGTCCGTCCCCGTCCCCTTCATCGACCAGCTGGGGACGGTCAAGGCGAGCTACGACCTCTCCGCCCGGCAGTACCTGCAGGTCCGCTACGGCTACCAGAAGAACAGCGACAAGTACGGCGCCTCCCCGCTCGCCTCTCCGAGCTCGCTCGGCACGATCGCCAACGACTACAAGTCGCTCCTCGCCGGGCACACGGTCCAGCTCGGGGCGGAGGCCTTGAACGAGGCGCTCTTCCAGTACACCCATTTCAAGAACACCATCACCTCCGACTCTTCCGCGCCGACGATCTTCTATCCCTTCGGGGCGAAGACCGGCCAGAACCCCAACACGCCGCAGTCGACCGAGCAGGCGAAGTACCAGTACAAGGACGACTTCAGCTGGTCGCACGAGATCGCCGGCCGGCGCCACGACTGGAAGGCCGGTTTCAACTACGTCAACGAGCCCACCTTGAAAGCCATCTTCACGACCGGCCTGGCCGGTCAGTACACCCTGGGCAACCTGCCCGGCCTGCCGGTCACCGGCATCGTGGTCTTCGGCGGCTTCGCCGGCGAGAGCACGCCGATTAAGCAGTACAGCGGCTACGTCCAGGACGACTGGCACCCGAGCGACCGCCTGACGATCAACGCCGGCGTGCGCTACGACTACTGGGACGGCTTCAACCTCAGCCAGAAGTCGAACGCGATCTGGCAGACGCTCGCCACCCAGACCCAGTACCACGAGTCCTACCTGCGCGACTTCCAGGGCGGCAGGGACCTCCATAACGACAAGAACGACTTCGGCCCGCGCCTGGGATTCACCTGGGACACCGAGGGCGACGGCCGGCACCTGCTGCGGGGCGGTTGGGGGATCTACTCCGACTTCCCCTACACCAACGCCACCCTCCTCTTCCCCGCCTTCGCCGTGCAGTCGAACTACGGCATCGCCTACATCGCGAGTGACCCCAACGGCCTCAAGAACCCGGACGGCACCTTCTTCCGCCCCGGCCAACCGCTGCCGCCCAACCAGGTCCAGGGGGACGGCACCTTCGCGCCGAACGACGTCGGCAGCCCGACCCTCAAGACCCCGCGTTCGACCCAGACCTCCCTCGGCTACTCCTGGCAGGTCAACAGCTGGCTGGGCCTGAACTTCGAGGCCGTCGACGTGCAGTACCGGAACATCCCCTTCGCCTTCCACGCCAACCCGTTCGTCGACGCCAACGGCAACCACGTGGTCGACCCCGAGGAGGTCCGCCGCTTCCCGCAGTTCGGCAACTTCAACATCTGGTACGGCAGGGGCAAGGCCTCCTACGACGGGTTCAACCTCGGCGTCCACGCGCGCCTGCCCCGCCTCGAGCTCCAGGGCTTCTACACCCTCTCCCGGGCCACCGGCAACACCCTCGCCGGGGCCGACGACTTCCGGCTGGCCAACTTCAACTACCAGCCGGACCTGGCGAACCCGGACCGGGCCGGCGTCGCGGTCAATCCCTTGAACCCCCTCTGCAACGCCTGCATCGGCCCGCTCAACACCGACGCCCGCCACCGCGTGACGCTCGCCGCCACCACCCGGGCCGCCTACGGCGTCGACGTCTCCGGCATCTTCCGCTACCACTCGGCGACGCCCTACACCCGCTATGCCGGCGTGGACTTGAACGGCGACGGCTTCGCCCTCGACCTGCCGCCCGGGGTCAAGAGCGTCAACGCTCTGCGCGGGGCCTCGTTCTCGCAGCTCGACCTGCGGATCAGCAAGGCCTTCACCTTCGCGAGCCACCTCTCGGTCGAGCTGATCGGCGAGGTCTTCAACCTTCTGAACGCCAAGAACCCCACCGGCTTCATCGGCGACGAGCAATCCCCCAACTTCAGGAAGCCGACGAGCTTCGCGGGCGACCCGCTCCAGGGTGAGCAGCGCCTGGCTCAGCTCGGGTTGCGGATCCGCTTCTAACCGCGCGGTCTCGCGGTCGAACCGCGGCGGGGGCGCTCTCGGCAGAGCGCCTCCGCTTTTTTTTCTCTACCGCTTCTCCGGCAGCAGCTCGGGCGGCTTCTGGAGCACCCGCTTGCCCACATGGCGGAGGAAGAGGACGAGGAGAAGGACGACCGCCGAGTCCCGCAGGACCGGAGCCGGGGCCTCCTCCCTCCGGGGCTTCTCGCCGGTCCGGGGGCTCTCCTCGCTCTGGGAGCTCCGGACCGCCTGGGGGCTCACCGGGCTGCCGGCCTCCACCTTGCGGCTCACCTCCTTCTTCTTGGCGGCCTTCTCGACCTTCTCGAAACCGGGCTCCTCCTCGCTCATCTTCACCTGCTTGACCCGGACCGCGTGCCGGTCGGGCGCGATCTCCTGGCCGTAGCGCTTGGCGTAGACCTGGGTGAGCTCCGCTCCCAGGAAGAGGATCTGCGACGAGTAGTAGACCCAGAGGAGGACGACGACGAGCGATCCCGCCGCGCCGTAGGCCGAGGCCACGCTGCTCTTGCCGAGGTAGAGCCCGATCAGGGTCTTGCCGACCGTGAAGAGGAGCGCGGTCGCGGCCGAGCCCACCCAGACGTCCTCCCAGGAGACCTTGGCGTCGGGCAGGTAGCGGAAGATCATGGCGAAGAGCAGGGTGATGACGGCGAAGGAGACGACGAAGCTCAAGATCGTGAAGAGCACCTTCAAGCCCGGCACGAGCCCGATCGCGTAGGTGGAGACGGCCGAGAGGGCGGCCGACACCACGAGCGAGACGAGGAGCAGGAAGCCGATCCCGATGACCATCCCGAAGGAGAGGAAACGCGACTTCAAGAAACCCTTGATCCCGCGGTCGGCCTTCGGGGCGACCTCCCAGATCTTGTTGAGCGAGGTCTGGAGCTGGCCGAAGACGCCGGAGACGCCGAAGAGAATGGTGACGACGCCGATGATGGTGGGGAGGATCCCGGAGCCGGTCCGCCAGTTGTGAGCGAGCATGGTCTGGACCGCCTCCGCCCCCTGCTTGCCGACCATCCCCTGGATCTGCCCGACCAGCTGGCCCTGGACGGCCTGGCGGCCATACACCAGCCCGGCGACCGAGATGGCGACCAAGAGGAGGGGTGCCAATGAAAACACGGTGTAGTACGCGAGCGCCGCCCCGAGGGAGAAGACGTCGTCGTCCAACCCCTTCTTGGCGGTCTCCTTGAGCATCGGCCAGCCGGCCTTCAGATCCATGATCGAGTCCTCCCTTACGTCGGTGGTCTTCTGATCTCTACACGGTCGCCGCCAAAGGCGAACGACCATCCGCCCGGCCCCTGGCTCGCCAGGTACGGCCCGGCGAGGAGGGGGTAGTGCAAGGCATCGATGGGGACGCCGTCGACCGTCGCCCGCTCCCCCGGCACGAAGGCGAGCCGCCGGCCGTCGTCCGCGGTGAAGCGCAGCTCCCCGCCTGCGACCGTCAGCCGGAGCCCCGCGGCCTGCCGCGCGAAGCTCTGGAAGTCGCCGTAGTCCGCCCGGCGCCCCACGAAGAGGGCGACGTCTCCCGGCTGCTTCACCGGGGCCGCCGCCCAGGCCTGCCGGAAGGCGGGGTCGCCGGCGTAGTAGGCGGGGAAGCGATGGGGGGCTGTGGCCACGTCCCAGCCGCCCGCGGTCACCAGGGCCACGTAGGTCTCGCCATAGCGCGAGACGACCACGTCCCCCGACCCCACCGGCCGCGGCCGCGACCAGGGCGGCGCCAGGTAGGCGTGGCCGGTCGCCTCGCCCGTGGCCCCCAGCCGCGCCAGGGCGACGTTCCGGTCCGCCATGGCGAAGTCCTGCCCCGCCCAGGTGCGCCAGCGGTCGGAGGTCGGGTTGCGGGTGCGGCTCCACAGGTAGAGAGGGGCGAACTCCGGCCCCTCGGGGTAGAGGGTCGCCAGGATCTCCTGGCCGCCCGAGACCGCGAGGCGCAGGCCGGCGACCGACTGGGCGGCGCCCAGGATGTAGTCGGGGGTGGCATAGCTGTAGCGGGCGGTGTCGAGGTCGCGGCGGGAGGGGAGCGCGATCGAGCGGCGGGCCCGGATCTCGTAGGGGGCCTCCCGCCGCCGCTCCGCGAGCAGGCGGCGGATGGGGAGCGGGATACGGTAGGCGGAGACCGCGAGGTCGGTGGCGTCGAGGAAAAAGATGTTCTCCTGCCGGCCGCGGCCGCCGGCCAGCCAGGCCCAGGCCTGCCAGGGGGTGTTCCGCTCCCCCAGGGCCCAATGGACGTAGGTGCGGCTCTTCGCCCCGGCGGGAAAGCCGCCCACCTGCTCCTGGGCCCAGGCGGCGAAGAGCACGTTCAACTGGCGGGTGGCGCCGTCCCGCACGTCGGCCCCGGGCGCGTGGTCGGCGAGTTGGAGGAGGGCGGTGATCGAGAGCGCCAGGTAGCCGGGGCTCTCCTGCTCGTACCAGCCGTCCCGGTCGTGGGCGGCGAGGAAGGCCGCGGCGTAGGCGCCCCAGGCGCGCGCCGCTGGCGACTCCGGGGTGCCGGCGACGACCTCCGCCACCAGGCTCCGCGCCAGCTTGACGATCCGCTGGTTCTCGGTCTCCTTGAAGTCCCAGGGGTGGAGAGCGGCGTCTTCGTCCGGCGGCGGCGCCGGCTCGCCGGCGGTGGCCCGCACCCGGGCGAGGAGGTCCCCGGAGAGCGCCGCCGGGTAGTCGAGGACCACCCGCTGGAGGGAGAGCCGGGCGGCCTCGCACTCGACCTTCTCCCAGCGTCCGGCGCAGCCCGCGAGGGTGGCCTCGGCCCAGCGCGCGGCATCGGACCCGGTCGTCTCGCCGCGCACCGCGAGCGCCGCCGCCGCTACCGTGCCGGTGGCATAGCGCGAGGCGGAGGGTCCGTAGCCGGGCTCGGGATGGCGGAGCTGGCCGACGGCGAGCTCCAGGAAGCGGACCCGGCGGGCGGCCGAGCCCTCAAGGCTCATGGAGAAGCCCTCAGCCCCTCCCGTGCGTGGAGGCCGGAACCCGGCGCACCCCAGGGCCCCGGCGAGGGCCAGGGAGAGGAGGAGCGGCGGGGCGAACCGGTATCGGCAGTTGAGCATGGGGAGGACGGTCCTGGCGGTCCCGGTTCCAGACCGGGACTCCCAAATCGGCCCTATGCAGGATCGGGGCCGCACCCGCGCCCCGCCGGCCTCCCCAAGCTGTCATACTCCCGGAATGCCGGAAGGAGTCACCCTGGACTGGAAGCCGATCCTCACGATCCTGGGCATCGTCGCGGTGGTCTCGTGCACCCTGGCGGCCCTCCTCTTCGCGGCGGTCCACCGCCGGCTGCGAAAGATCCGGGTG
>JAXDLD010000743.1:0-10170 GCA_034666805.1 Acidobacteriota bacterium | reverse complement strand
CCTGCCAGGCGGACGGCGCGCGCTGCCGAGAGCTCGTCGCCCGACTGCTCCGCGCCGCGGCGCGGGCCCTCGTAATCGCGGGGGCGGAGCCGCTCCCGGCGATCCTCCAGAGCTGCGACCCGGAGGCCGAGATCTATCCCCTGGGCGAGGAGCGGGGCGTCGCGACCTTCCTCGCCCTCAAGGCCCCGCCGGATCGACATCCCAACGACTTCGACGCCGCCGAGCTGGCTGCGCTCGTGGCGCGCCATCCCAACCCGCTGCGCCTCCTCGCGCTACGGCTGTCCGCCTGGAAGACCACCGGTTTCTACCCACGGCACGAGCCGCGGCTCTGGGAGTATCCGACGGTCGCCGACCGAGTCAGCGCCTTCCTCCCGCCCGGAAGCCGGATCGTCGACATCGGCGCGGGCGTGAACCCTCTCGTGCCGTACCTCACCTCTCTCGGTTACCAGGTCGACACGGTCGACTCCTCGCCGCTCCGCCGGGCGTGGCCTCCCCAACCCGATTGGAACGAATGGGACTTCCTCGACTATTCGGCCTGCGGTCTCGCCCACGGCTCATGGAACTGCACTCTCGATCAACTGCCTCGCTCCTCCACGTTTGACGGCGCCTACTCCGTCAGCGTCGTCGAGCACCTGCCGGCGGCCGACCGGCGTGCGCTCTTCGGTGAGATCCGGGACCGTTTGCAACCTGAGGGGGTGGTCATCCTGACCGTCGACCTGCTGCGCGGGAGCGACGCTCTGTGGAACCGGAACCGGGGGCTGGAGATCGAGGCGGCGGCCTCGCATGGGACCATCGGCGATCTCCTCTCCGAGCTGTCCCGTGTGGGGTTCGATCTCGTCGAGGTCGAGTACCTGAGAGACTGGGGCCAGGTGGTCGTCGACACCTGCCTCGTCGTCGCCAGGCGGACTTGAAGCTCGCTTCGAAATTTCAGGGCCGCGAACGCCGGCGCAGCCCGAGGACCCACTCCCGCACCCGCCAGGCGCGGGTCGCTTCCATGGCTTCCACCCGGCGGCGGAACGCGGCCAGCTCGGCGTAGAGCCGGTCGCGCTCGTCTTCCAGCATCCCGCGCTCTTCTTCCCGGCTTCTCGCGGCCTCTCTCAAGTCCAACTCGGCCTTCTCCAGGCGGCGGGCGAGCGCCTCCCGCTCGGCCGCGATCCCGTCGCGCTCGCTCCGCAGGCGGTCGCGCTCGGCGGCGGCGGCGGCGCGCTGGGCTTCGACCAACCCCGTCTCGTGCTGCGCGGTGAGGAGCCGCGGCAGCCGCCGGCGGTAGAGGTCGTAGTGCTTGTCGATCATGTGGAGCCGCAGGGGCTCCCCGACCTCCGCCGTGAGGAGGCGGGAGGCCATGGAGCCCGGCCGCACCCGGTACTCGAAGGTGACGCCGGGCAGGCGGTGGAAGCGCCAGCCGCGCTCGGCGGCGCCGATCCACAGGTCCCAGTCCTCCCACCCCTGGGAGGGCATGGTGCCGTCATAGCCGCCGCACTGCTCCCACACCTCGCGGCGGAGGACGGAGCAGGCGTCGATGAAATTGGCGCGCAGGAGGCCGTCCAGATCGAGCTCCGGCACCTCGACCCGGCGCGAGCGGCAGCCGAACTCCTGGCGGTCGCCGTAGACCACCCCCACCTCGGGCTCGGCGTCGAGCACCGCCACCGCCGCCGCTGGGAAGCCCGGCCGCAGACGGTTGTCGGCGTCGAGCGGCAGGACGTAACGCCCGTGCGCCGCGCGGATGCCGCGGTTGCGCGCGGCGGCGAGGCCGGCGTTCTCCTGGTCGATCACCGAGTAGCCGGCCCGCCTTAGGACGTCCAGGACTTCCAGGGTCCGCGCCGCCGTCGAGCCGTCGTCGACGATCAGGAGCTCGGCGCGCTCGGGAGCGCTCCGCTCGGCGCTCGCCACCGCCTCGAGGAGAAACTCGCCGTCGTCATGGCAGGGGATGACGATCGAGAGGTCGACCGCCCGGTCGCCAACCACGGCCAGCCGGCGGCCGTCGAGCGGCGGGGCCGACCAGAGGCCGGCGCCGGAGAGGTCCGCCACGCGGTCGAGCTCCGTCAGAAGCTCGGCGCAGTCGGGGTGGTTCGCCGCCACGAGGGCGATCAGGGGGTCGGCGCCGCCGACCCGGGCGAAGAGGCCGCCCGCGAGGAGAGGTGCCAACGGGGTCTCGGGCAGAGCCACCCCGAGCTTCCCGGCGAGCTGCTCGCGGAGGACCTCCGGCCGGTCCAGGAGGGCGTCGGCGGAGAGGAGCAGGCAGCGCTCGCGGTGCCGGCCGTAGAAGTCGAGGAGCTGGCGGTTGTAGAAGGCCCAGATGCGGTAGGCGTAGCCGGGGTTTTCGAGGAAGACGTCCGCCCCCAGGCGCTGCATGGAGTCCGCGACCTCCCAGGGGAAACGGTAGAGGAGGAGATAGCGGGCGTCCGGCAGGAGCCGGTCCCAGAAATCGAGGAGGAGGGTGGTCCGCGGGTCCTTGAAGCCCCAGGGCCGGCCCTGGGCCTGGGCGGCGATGAGAGCGCGGGCGGCCTGCTCGTGGGCGGCGAAGGGGGCGCGGTCGAGCCGCTCGCTTTCGGTCCAGCCCCAGTCCCGGTGCCCGGCCTCCCCCTCGGGGGTGGCCTCGTGGAGCATCCGGCGGTTGAGGTCGAGGAAGGAGAGGTCCTCGAAGTAGCCGGTGGGGTTGCCGGGGTCGGGGGCGAGGAGGTGCCCGCCCATGTCGACCCCGGCCGCGGCGAGCCAGGAGGCGACGAGCGAGGTCCCCGACCGGTGCATCCCGGCCACGACGATCGGGTTCAAGCGTTCCCCTTCAGCTCTCGCTGGCGCGATCGTAGTTGACGATGTTCTCCCACTCCGAGGCGTCCGAGCGGGCGACGACGGCCACCACCGGTTCCGTCGCGCTCAGGTTGAACACCTCGTGCGGCACGCCGGGCTCGATGTAGATGAAGTCGCCGGCCCCGTTCTCGACCGCCTGCTTCAAACCCTTCCCGTACTCGTGCCGCACCCGGCCTTCGAGGATGTAGAGCATGACCTCGAAGCCGACGTGGACATGGGCGAGGGCGACCCCGCCCGGCGGGATGGTGGCGACGTTCATCGACAGCTTCTGGGCCGGGACGTTCTTCGCCGAGAGGCCCACCTTGTACTGGATGTTGTTCCACCCCCGGCAGGTGCCGCTGCCGCGGACGACGAAGATCCCGTCCTCCCCCTCGACCGCCGCCTTGAGCTCCTGGACTGCTTCCGTCATACCTGACCTCCCATTCGCCGAAGCCGAGATTCGGGGGAGAATAGCATCCCGGCCGGCGTGGGATACTCCTTAACGCCGCCATGCCCCACCTCCCGACTCCCCCATCCGCCCGCCTGCAGTGGATCGGGGTCCTCCTCTTCCTCTTCATCCCCCTGGTGCTCTTCCTTTTCGTCCGCCACCCGGAGCCGGTCGGCCTCTCGCTCGCCGCCGGGGTGGTGCTCATGGTGGGCCACCGCTTCCTCGCCCGCCCCTACATGGCGCGGGCGCTTGAGCGTAAGTGCCTGTGGTGCAACCGGGCGCTCCCCGCCGGGAGCGAAACATTGGAGCTCGCGACCGGCGCCGGGCCGCTCACCGCCCGCTGCTGTCCCGGCCACCGCCCACCCGCCGCGCGCTTCTTCGCCTTCGTCGACGCCTGGAGGCTGCCGCTCCGCGCCGGCATCTTCCTCCCCCTGCTCCTCCTCCTGGGAGGCCTCGCCGCCGCCGCCCTCGGCCGCGCCGTCCCCCTCCCCGGGATCACCGCCCTCTTCCAGCTGGTGGTCGGGTTGACGGTGAACGCCGCCGCCCTCGGTCCCTTCGTCGCCAGGGGGGTGCGGGCGAGAGAACGGGTGGAGGTCCCGTTCCCGGTCCACAACTTCTTTCTCCTCGGAGTGCGGAACCTGCTCTGGATCTTCCGCCTGGTGGGGATCTGGTGGATCGTCCGCGGGCTCGTCTACTTCCTCCGCTCGTAGCGAGGCCTTCGACTTCTATCGTCATCCTGAGCCCTAAACGCGCGCCGGAGCCTCTCCGTAAGTATGAAGTGAAACTCGATTGACTAAGGAGATGAAGAGATGACAACCGCCCGCTCGGCCTTCCGCCTATGCCTGGTCCTCCTGTTCGTCTTCTCGGCCCTCGCGTCTCCGCGCGAAGCCTGGGCTCAGTTCACGCCAGGGTTCTACCGCGGGGTTGAGAACGAAACGGGGAACGTGTTCCTTTTCCGCCTGGAGACGCCGCTGCGGCAGGCGGATGGAACCCCCCTCCTCGTCGGCACGATCTTCAACCTGGAGGCGGGAACTTACCGTATCGTCGCCGGCAGGACGGATCGCGGCGGGTTGAACATCTATTACTCTTATCTCTGTACGGCCTTGAACCAGGCCGCCGCGGCCCAGGTCCTCGCCTCACCCAGCTCCGCGTTCGTCACCCATCCGGGCGGGCTGTTCATCAACACCGAGTTGATCAACTCGTCCGACTGCTGTCAGGTGGACCAATTGAGCGAGGAGAGCCTCTCCTACTCCTGCGGGCAAGGGCACGACGGCTTGCTCCATCGGCTCCGGCCCTAGGCACGCCTCTACCCGTCCGTCCAGGGCCGGCCGGCTGGGCGGAGGAGGGCGAGGGGCGGGTCAGGGCGCCGAGGGGCACTCCCCCGTGGCCTTGAGCGACACCCCCGCGGCGCGGCGGAGGCAGTCGTTGGGGTAGGTCTTGTTGTCGCAGCCGCAGACCGGGTTGAAGAGCTGCGGGCAGGTCTCGGGCTCGACGACGCAGCGCCCGGTGTCCTTACCGGTCGCCCCGCAGGCGCCGGCCTTCCATTCGCAGAAGTTGTTCGTCCCCGTGCAGTCCGCGTTGTCCTTGCAGGCCTTGGGCTCCTCCTTGGCGCGGCACTCCCCCTGTTTGGCCGCCCGCACGCCGGCCTTCAAGAGCTGGCACTCGTTGGCGTAGGTGAGGCCATCGCAGCCGCAGACCGGCGGGCCCGCCTCCTGGCAGGTCGAGGGGACGGCGACACAGGTCCCCGCCAAGTCCGCGGTGTTGCACTGCCCGGCGGGGAACCGGCAGGCCTGGCCGTCCGGGCACTTCAAGGCGGCGAAGCCGCCGCAGGTCGCGCCGGCCTGCGCCTGGACGGCGAGGGCGCCCGTCAGCAGCAGGGCCAGCGTAAGGAGAGCCGGCGGCAGGGACGGATACAGGCGCTTGAGGTTCATGGGAGGAAGAATATGCAATTCCGGTTCCCTCAACTCCGCTCCGCCTGGAAGGTGATGGCGAGGTCGCGCTCGAACGGAGGCAGGGGGAGACGGGGGCGCTGCCGGCCGGCCTGGCCGGCCTGAAATGTCCGCTCCCCTGAGGGCCGGCCCCGCCAGGTGTCCCAGAAGGTCGCACGATAGCGCCCGGCCGGCAGCTCGGGCAGGAGCAGTTCGGGGGGCGCGAGAGGCGTCGCGGCGGGTGTGGCACCGGTCCGCCGCAGGTCGCGGAGAAGCCAGACGAGCCCCTGGCTGTCGTCGGCACAGCCGAACGGGAGGATGGGCAGGGGCGGATGGATATAGAGATCGAGGTCGATCGGCCGGGGCGCGAAACGGTTCCAGTCGAGGGCGCCGGCGAAGCGCGCCAGACCGCCCTGAACCGCGTGCATGGACGACGTGAGGATGTGGGGATCGCGGAAGGGCCAGCGCATGCCGCCGCCCGCCCCGCCGCTCGCCAGGTGCGCCCAGGCCAGGTTGTGGAAGTACTCGGCGTCGAAGGCCTCGGGGAGCTGGCGCTTGTGGTCCATGAAGAGGTGGATCGGGCCGTGCTCGCTGTCGGTGTAGGGGCGCGGCTCACGCATGCTCGCGAGGGCGAAACGGACGGCGTCCCGCATGGCGAGGGCGCCGTCGATCGTGTTGTCGGGATTATCGATCGCCCCGAACTCGTAGACGTGGGTGCTGGCGAAGTCGAGGGACGGGTGGCGGAGGATGAGATCCTGGTACGCCTCGTCCAGGATGCCGCCGAAGGTCGAGACGGTGAGGAGGTGCGAATGCCCCCAGCGCTCGCGCTCGACGGTTCGGACGAAATCCGCCATCTCGGAGATCCAGCGGTGCTGCTCCTCGGGCCCGCCGCCCCAGGCGGGGTGCATCTCGTTCAGCAGGTCGTAGCCGAAAATCGCGGGCGAGCCGCCCCAGCGCTCGATGCAGAAGCGCACGCGCTCCCTCTGGATGGCGCGGGCGGTCTCCGAGGTGCAGAAGCATCCCGGGGCGTCGAAGCCGCTCCCTGGGCGGCTGTAGGGGTGGAGCTCCCAGCGGGCGGAGAGGTGGAAGGTGTCCCAGAAGGCGAGGAGCAGCCGGATGCCCGTCCGCTCGCAGAGGCCGATCAGGTCGTCCCAGTAGCGCACCGCGTGCGGCAGCGGGCACCCGATGGGGTCCTCGAAGAACCAGTCGCGGTCCTCGCCATACTCGAGCATGAGGCGGAGGACCGTGACGCCCTGGGCGGCGAGCATGCGGAGGTGGGAGAGCACGGCCTCCCTCCCCCCGGGTGCGCGGAGGGGAGCCAGGTTCGGCCAGCAGATGGCGTCGTTGTGGCCGATGAGAAGGAACGGCGAGCCGTCCCCGGTCATGAAGTAATGCCGGCCGGGGGCGACGCGGACGGCGCTCCGGGAATCGCGAGCGAGCGGTGCCGGGCCGGCGGGAGGCGCGGAGATGTCGAGAACGGTGGACGGAGAGGACATGCCGTTGAGCTCCTTCTTGACCCCGGAGGGCGGACGACTCTGCCTACGAGCAGAGTTCCTCGTCGGCCTTCGCGGGATGCAATGCCGGGGCCAATCGGAGTCCGGGTGCGGAACTTTTCGCGTCGTGGCGCGACGGGCCAGGGGTCGGCGTCGGAGCGAGGGTGGAAGGGGCCTCCCGGGCGCCTCGAAATGTATTCGCGACCTCTTTTTTTAATTTCGAGCCGCTTTTTTTGAATTTGGAGGCGTTTCAGGGGCTTTAGGAGCCGCTCCCAGAGGGCGCCTTCTCCCCTAAGGTCCCCCCGGCGCGTGCCGCGCGAGGATCGCCTCGAAATCGGTCCCGGCAGGGAGGGTGCCGAAGGCGCGTCCGCCGTCGCCGCCGAGACGGCTGGCGCAGAAGGCGTCGGCCACCGCGGGTGGGCTGTGGCGGACGAGGAGGGACCCCTGGAGGCAGAGGGCGATCCGCTCGACGAGCCGGCGGGCCTGGCCTTCGATCTCGGCGGTCCCCGGAGAGGCGAGACGGCCGAGATCCCGCTCGAGCTCGGCGGCGAAGGCGTCGAGCCGGCGGTCGGCCCCCTTGGCCTCCCCCACCTCGGCCAGGAGAGCGGCCTTCGCCCCGGAGGTCTTCTGGAGGGCGCGGAGGACGTCCAGGCACTGGACGTTCCCGGAGCCCTCCCAGATCGAGTTGAGCGGCGCCTCGCGGTAGAGGCGGGCGAGCGGCCACTCCTCGACGTAGCCGTTGCCGCCCAGGCATTCGAGGGCCTCGGCGGCGTGGACGGGGGCACGCTTAGAGGTCCAATATTTCAAAACCGCCGTGGCCAGGCGGCGGAAGTCGGCGGCCGGCCCGCCGCCCAGGGCGGCCTCGTCGTAGGCGCGGGCGAGGCGCATCATGGCGACCGTCGCCGCCTCGGACTCGACGGCCAGATCGGCGAGGACGTTCCGCATCAGCGGCTGGTCCAAGAGGAGCTTGCCGAAAGCGCTGCGGTGGCTCGCGTGGTGGATCGCCCAGGTAGCACCGAAGCGCAGGCCGGCGGCGGCGCCGACGACGCAGTCGAGCCGGGTGTGGTTGACCATCTCCAGGATGGTCGGCACGCCCCGCCCCTCCTCCCCCACCCGCCGCGCCCAGGCGGCGGCGAGCTCGATCTCGGAGGAGGCGTTCGAGCGGTTGCCGAGCTTGTCTTTTAAACGCTGGAGGTGGAAGCGGTTGCGCAGACTGTCCGGAGTGAAGCGCGGGAGGAGGAAGCAGGTGAGACCGCCAGGGGCCTGGGCAAGGACCAGAAAGGCGTCGCACATAGGGGCCGAGCAGAACCACTTGTGGCCGGTCAGCTCGTACTCGGAGCCGGCATCTCCCGCCCCCACCGGCCGCGCCACGGTGGTGTTGGCGCGTACGTCCGAGCCTCCCTGCTTCTCGGTCATCGCCATGCCGCAGAGGGCCCCCGCCTTCTCCGCCGCGGGGACGGGCCGCGGGTCGTAGGCGGTCGCGGTGAGCCGCGGTATCCATTCGCCGGCCAGCTCGGGGCTCAAGCGGAGGGCCGCCACCGCCGAGTAGGTCATCGAGAGCGGGCAGCCCACCCCGGCCTCGACCTCGGCGAGGGTCATGAAAAGGGCCGCCCGCGCCACGTGCGCCCCCGGCCGCGGGTCGCGCCAGGGGAGCGAATGGAGCCCGTGCTCGACCCCCAAGCCGAGGAGCGCGTGCCAGGCGGGGTGGAACTCCACCTCGTCGATCCGCCGGCCGTTGCGGTCGTGGGTCTTCAGAATCGGCCGATTCTCGTTGGCGAGGAACCCCCAGGCGACCGTCTCCGGGCGACCGGCGACCTCCCCGAACGCCACCGCCCGCTCCTGCGCCCACCCTGCCCCCTCCCGCCGCAGGGACTCGACGAGCACCCGGTCGGAGGCGAAGACGTTCCAGCCCGCGAGCGGCGGAGTCTGGTTGAAGACGGTGTGGGTGGCAGTCATACCTCTAGCATAAGCCGCCCCCGCTCCGCGGGGTTCAAGGTTCCGCAGCAAGATATCGCCGATTGGGAATGGATCGCTTTTTGCAGATTTGCATGCCGGAGTTAGGGTCGATGGAACCTGCTCGGGAGGACCGCTTGAAGACCGTAGTAGTAGAAGACCAGGCTCGGGATCTGTATCTGATGGGACGTATCGCGGCTGGAGACCAGGGGGCGTTCGCGGAGATCTTCGACCGCTGTGGGCCCGCGGTCCTGGGTTTCCTCGTCCGGCTCCTGCGCGCCCGGGCCGAGGCCGAGGAGGTGCTGCAGGAGGTCTTCCTGCAGATCTGGCAGCAGGCCGGCGCCTACCGCCCGGAGGGTCTCTCCCCGACCTCCTGGATGATCCTGCTCGCCCGCCATCGCGCCATCGACCGGTTGCGGAGCGAAGGCTCGCGCGGCCGGCGGGAGATCCTTTACGAGGACGACCCGGCCCTCTTTCGCACCGCTACGGCGCTCGGCACGTTCCGCATGGAAGAGGTGGAGCGGCAAGGGCGGCTCGAAACCGCCCTGGACCACCTGACGCCCGACCAGCGCACCTGCATCGAGCTCTCCTTTTTCGAGGGCCTGACCCATCGGGACATCGCCGACCGCTTGGCGGAGCCGCTCGGCACGGTCAAGTCGCGCATCCGGAAGGGGCTCTCGGAGATGAAGAAGGCCCTGAGGGGCGTGCCGGCGGTGGAGTGGCAGGCGGCCTGCCAATAGGCCCCGCTCTCCTTCCGCCGACTTCCGACGACTTCCGAGGATAATGGGGGCGCCCATGAGCGCGCCCGCCCTCCCCCACCTCGACGTCCTCGATGTCCTGATCATCGGCGCCGGCATCTCCGGCCTTACCGCCGCCTTTCGCCTGAAGCGGAGCGGCCTTGACGTCGCCGTCCTCGAAGCCTCCTCCCGGGTGGGCGGAGCGATCGAGACACACTCGGAGGGCGGTTGGCGCTTCGAGCTCGGCCCCAACACGGTCCTCGAGAGCGACCCGAGCGTCGCCGAGCTGATCGCCGAGGCAGGGCTCGCCGGGGAGAAGATCACCGCCGCTCCTTCGGCCCGGCGGCGCTATCTATATAAAGATGGGCGCCTCCACCCCCTCCCGGCGAGCCCCGGCGGCTTCCTCCGCACCCCGCTCTTCCCGGCGAGCGCCAAGCTCCGGCTCTTGAAGGAGCCTTTCATCCCGCGGCCGGCCGGTGACCCGGAGGAGTCGGTCGCCGCCTTCGTCCGGCGGCGGCTCGGGCAGCCGTTCCTCGACTACGCCGTGGGCCCCTTCGTCTCGGGGATCTATGCCGGCGACCCCGAGCGGCTCTCCGTGCGCTGGGCGGTGCCGAAGATCGCGGCCCTGGAGCGCGAGCACGGCAGCCTCCTCCGCGGCGCGCTCGCCCGACGCAAGGGCTCGGCGGCCAACCGGGGAGGCGGGGCCATGATCTCCTTTCCGGCCGGGCTCGAAGAGCTGCCACGCCGGCTGGCCCGGGAGATCGGCGACGTGCGCACGGGAGTGGCGGCCCTCTCGGTGCTCCGGGGCGAAGGGGGGTTCCGGG
>JAXDLD010000742.1:0-3236 GCA_034666805.1 Acidobacteriota bacterium | reverse complement strand
CATTTGAAGTCCAAGATGCTCCTGCCCCGGCCGGCGGTCTCCGCCACCGGCGAGCCCGACGAGGATCCGCGTCTGGACCTGGTCGAGCGGCTGCTCGAATACCGGCGGATGAAGGAGGTGGCGCAGTCCTTCGCCGAGGTCGACCGCGTGCGCTTGGGGATCTTCACCCGCAAGGCGCCGCCGCCCAACTTCGAGGACCCGCCGGCGTCCGACGGTGCCGATGGCGCAGAGCCTCAAGAGCCGCAAGAGCTGGATCTCGGCGAGGTCTCGCTCTTCGACCTCCTGGGGGCCTTGAAACAGGTCCTCGTCCGCTATGACAAGGAGCACCCGCCGCCGCTCCAGATTTCGAGCGAGGCCTGGTCGGTCCGCGGCCAGATCGACCGTCTCTTAGGCGAGCTCGACGCCGGCCGTCCCTACGACTTTATCGAAGACATGAAGCACCGGAGCTGCCGTTCCGAGGCGGTCGCCGCCTTCCTGGCGATCCTGGAGCTCGCGCGCCTGAACCTCGTCCGCATCCACCAGACCGCGATGGGCGAGATCCTCCTCTACCGCACGACCCGGGCGGTGGGGAGCGACGAGTTGGAAAGGATCGGGGGATGACGGAGAGGAGCGAGATGGAGGCGGTGCTCGAGGCGGTCCTCTTCGTCTCCTCGGAGCCGGTGCCGCGGGGGAAGCTCCTCGGCCTTTTCGAGGAGGAGGAGCAGGCGGACGCGGAGGCGGCCCTGGAGGCGGTCCTCGCCCGCTACTCGGCCGATGGCAACACCTCCAATGCCGGCGATATGGGCGACATGGGCGACAGGGCGGACACCCCTGGGCGGGGGATCATGGCGGAGGAGGTGGCGGGCGGGGTGCGCCTCGTCACCCGGCCCGAGATGGTCTCCTATCTCCGCCGCTTCTTCGAGGTGGCGGGGGGGAGCAAGCTGTCGATGGCGTCGCTCGAAACCCTGGCGATCATCGCCTACCGCCAGCCGATCACCGGCCCCGAGATCCAGGAGCTGCGGAGCGTCAGCCCGGTCGGGGTGATCAAGACCCTCCTCGAGAAGCGGCTCGTCCGCATCGTCGGCAGGAAGGAGGTGGTGGGCAAGCCCTTTCTCTACGGTACGACCCGGGAGTTCCTCGTCCATTTCGGGTTGAACAGCTTGAAGGACCTGCCGCCGTTAGAAGAGTTCGAGGAGACCTTCGGCAGCCTGGTCGAAGGGGTCGGTGAGGCCGGCGAGACCGGGGCGGCCGAAGCGGCGATCGCGGTGGGGAGCGAGGACCGGGAGGAGCAGATCCTCCGCGAGGCCGCGGCGATCGAGGAGGCGGCTGCGGAGGCCCCGGAGTTGGAGGAGGCTGAGGTGGCAGAGGAGCCGCTCACCGAGGACGAGAACGAGGAGGAGGTTGTGAGGCCATGAGCGAGGAGCGGCTGCAGAAGGTTCTGGCGCGGGCGGGCGTCGCGTCGCGGCGGAAGGTCGAGGAGCTGATCCGCGAGGCGCGGGTGACGATCAACGGCAAGCTGGCGGAGATCGGCGACAAGGCGGATCTGGAGCGCGACGCGGTCAAGATCGACGGCAAGCGGGTCGCCGCCAAGGCTGGCGCCCATCGCTACCTGATCTTGAACAAGCCGCGCGGGGTGATGTCGACCGTGGCGGACCCCGAGGGGAGGACGACGGTCCTCGACCTGGTGCCGCCCGCCATGCGGAAGGCCCTGGTGCCGGTGGGCCGGCTCGACTTCCTGACCGAGGGCCTGATCCTGCTCACCGACGACGGCGACTTCGCGCAGCACGTCGCCCACCCCCGCTACGGCTGCATCAAGACCTACGAGGTCAAGGTCAAGGGGCATCCGGAGGAGGGCGACATCGCCCGCCTGGAGGCCGGCATCGTGCTCGACGGCAAGCGCACCTCGCCCTGTCGGATCACCCCGCGGCCGGCGCCGCGGCGCTCGGCGGAGGGCTTGAACTCCTGGTGGATCGTCGAGCTCACCGAGGGGCGGACGCGGCAGATCCGCGACATGTTCGAGCGCATCGGCCACCCGGTGCAGAAGCTCCGCCGGGTGGCGATCGGCCCCCTCCACGCCCCCGAGCTGGGGGTGGGCTCGCTCCGCGAGCTGACCGAGCGGGAGGTGGAGCAGCTCCGCCGCTCGACCCGCGAGCCTCAGACCACGCGGGGCGTGAAGCGGGCGGCCAAGCCGAAGTCCCCAACCTCGGGCAAGTCGCCTGGAAAGCCGGCCGCGAAGCGCCTGGCACCGGATGCGAGACCCGCCGCGAAGCGCCTGGCGGCCTCAGGGAAGAGCCTGGCGGCCGCCGGGAAGAGCCCCGCCAAAGGTCCCGCCAAGCCGGCGAAGCGCCTGGCACCTGGCAAGGGAGCACCTGGCGCCGCGAAACGCCTGGCACCTGGCGGGCGTCCGGCAGCGGCGGCGAAACGGCCCGCGCGCGCAGGTGCCCCGGCGGGCAAGCCGCCGGCGGGAAAGCGGCGCCCGGCGGCGGCCTCCCCCCGGACCTCTTCCCGCCGGCCGTCCTCCCGGCCCTCCCGCTGATGGCGACCGATCCGACCGATCCCATCGTCGTCGCCATCGACGGCCCGTCCGGCGTCGGCAAGAGCACGGTGGCGCGGCTTCTCGCGCGCCGGCTGGCGATCCCCTTCCTCGACACCGGCGCCATGTACCGGGCGATCGCCTTGAAGGTCCTCGACTCCGGGGTGGACCCCGGCGACCGCGAGAAGGTCGAGCGGCTGGCGGAGGAGACCGCGATCGGCCTCGAGCGGCGTGCCGACGGCAGTTTCGACGTGCTCCTGGACGGCGCGCCCGTCGAGTCCCGCATCCGCACCCCAGAGGTGGGCGCGGCGGCCTCGGTGGTCTCGGCCCACACGGGGGTCCGCCAGCGCCTCGTCGCTTTACAGCACGACGCCGCCCGCCACTTCGGCGGCGTCCTCGAAGGGCGGGACATCGGCACCCGGGTCTTCCCCGAGACCCCCTACAAGTTCTTCCTGGACGCCCGCTCCGAGGTCCGCTTCCAGCGCCGCCACGACGAGCTCCAGGCAGCCGGCAGCGACGTCCCGATCGAGGAGGTGATCCAGGAGATCACCGAGCGCGACCACCGAGACACCACCCGCGCCGACTCGCCGCTGACCCGCGACGCGAGCTATACGTTCGTGGATGCTTCCGACCTGTCGGTGGAAGAGGTGGTGGAGCGGATGGCGCGGGCGATCGAGGGGCGGGGGTAGGCGACGTAAAATCCCTGGGAGCGCCGGCGTCCCGC
>JAXDLD010000741.1:0-3319 GCA_034666805.1 Acidobacteriota bacterium | reverse complement strand
CCCCCGCGGTCAGCTCGTCAGTCGTCTCGGCGCGGAGGCCGCGGGCGGCGGCAGGAGCGAAGCCCTGGAGGAACCAGGGGCGGATCGTCGCCGCCTCGCTCCCGTCCAGCGCGAGGTTGCCGTTCCCGTCCGCGAAGAAGGACCAGGCCACGGCCGGGATGCCGGGGCTCACCTGCCCGGCGACCTCCTCGCCGAGCCGGGAGGCGTAGCGGCCGGCGCTCGCCCGGAGGAGGGTCTTGCGCTCCAACCCCAGGGCCCAGGTGGCGCCGAGCCGCGGCACGAGGTCGCGGAAGCGGACGCCCGGGGCGAGGAGCTCCTGGGAGTCTCCACGCAGGCCCGCGTGCACCGTCGCCAGGCCGATGGTCAGGACGTCGTCGAGCCAGAGGCTGCCGGCATGGAAGGTCGCCGCCAGGTCGCCGTCCCGGTAGGCGCCGAGGAGCGCCGTGCCAGCGGGCAGGCCGAGGGTCTGCCCGGCGATCACCAGCCCCCGCCCCGGCGCGCTCTGGCGGGCGCTCACGTCCTCCGTCCGCCAGGTCCCGCCGAAGCGCACCTCGTGCGCGACCGGGCCGGTGTTCTTAAACCAGCTCCCCAGGCCGCCCGCGCTCCGGGTCCGCCGGTCGTCGGCGAAGCGGAAGGCGCTGCGCTGCGCGACCCCGGCGGCGTCGATCGCGATATCGGTCCCCAGCCCGCCGCGCGGCCGGTCCGTGGCGGCCATGTCGACCCCGCCCAGGATGCCGGTCACGTAGAGGTTCGAGCTCAGGATCCAGGTGTCCTCGGCCTTCCACACCCGGCTCTCCCCATCGTGCTTGGAGGTCGCCTCGGGCGCCCGCTCCGGCCCGGCGCCGCGCGCCGACTCCGCGTCGGCGGCGCGATGCCAGAAGAGCGTCGCCGCATTGTTGCTGGAGAACTGTGCGTTGAGCTTGCCGGCCCCTCCGGTCACGCGGGTCTCGTCTCCCTGCCCGCCCAGGGCCGTGCGGTCGTCCGCCTTGCGGCTGAGGGCGCCCCAGATCCAGGCGTGGTCCTTGGCGAGGGGCCCGCCCCACTCGGTGCCGAGGTGAGACGCCGACCGCAGCCGATCGGCCGGTAGTCCCCCATCGCCGCCGACATCGCCGGTCTCCGCCCGCGACCCGCCGCCCGTCCGTTCGGCGAGCGCCGAGCCGCGCCACTCGTTGGTGCCGCGCCGGGTGACGAGGTTGAGCTGCACCCCCGGCGTGCCCGTGGCCGCTTCCGCCCCGGCCGTCGTGAGCTGAACCTCCTCCAGCGCGACCGCTTCAAGCCCGACCGCGCTCGCCCCGGCGCTCCCGGGGATCATCCCGGCGGCGACCTCGAAGCCGTCGATCTGGACGACGCTCTGGTCGCCCGCCGCCCCGGGTCCCACGTAGGTCTGGGTTTGGCCCACGGTATCGCCCCCCACGTTGATCCGGTCGGTCAAGACTCCGGGCATCAGCGCGAGGATCGACCAGGGGTCGCGGGCCACCGGGATCTTTTGCAGCTCGGTCTGGCTGAGGGTCGAGCTGACCGCGATCTTGCGCTCGTCCAGAAGCGGAGCCTCGGTCATGACCATGATGGTCTCCTCCACCCTTTCCCCGGCGTCCGCGCTCCCGCCCGCCGCGACCGGCACCAGGGAACGGACCGGCGCGGTTCCCGCCGGCGCGCTCGGGGCCACGTCCACGGCCACCAGGCTGGTGTAGGCGGTGACGAGGCCGTGCCGGAGGCCGAGCTCGGCGATGGCGCGGCGCACGTCCTCGGTCGTCTGCTGCCCCCCTCCCGGGCTCGCCACCGAGGTCGCCTCGGCGAGGCTGTCGGTCAGGGCGTCGACCTTCCGCCGGGCCCAGAGCTTGTCGATCCCCTTGCCCGGCGCGGCGCCGGCGAGCGGCAGCTCCAGATGCCACTCCTCGCCGCCGCCCCGGCGGCCGGAGATCCTCACCCGGCCCGCGATGTCGGCCAGGCGGGCGGCGATCACCAGCGGCTCGCCCACGTAGAGGTCGGGGATGCGCCGCGGCCAGGCCTCCGCGGCCGGGTCGTCCCAGGCGACGGCGACGTCGGCGAGGACGGGGGCGTCGATCCGTCCCAGGAGGGTGTCCACCTTGGTCTTCAGCTCTTCCACCCGGGCGATGCCGGTGAAGGTGCCGCGCCCGTACTCCGCCGCCTTCTGCATGAAATGGGTGTTGGGAGCGGCGCCGATCCCGACGGTGAACAGCCGGCTCCGCCCGAGGTGCTCGCGGATGTAGGCGAAGAGCTCGTCCTCGTTGCTCACCTCGCCGTCGGTGGCGAAGATCACCTGCCGCACCTCGCCCGGGCGCTCTCCGTCGTCCTGAAAAGCGAGCTTCAGGGCGGGGAGCATCTCGGTGCCGCCGCCGGCCGCGAGCCGCCCGACGAACTGCCGGGCCGCCGCGAGGTGGGCCGGGTCGGCGGCGGCGCTCGCCTCGTAGAGCGCCCGGGTCGTGCTGTTGAACTCGATGACGTTGAAGCGGTCTTCCGGCAACAGGCTGGCGAGGCCCTGGAGCAGCGCCGCCTTGGCCTGATCGATCGAGGTCCCCTCCATCGAACCCGAGGTGTCGATGACGAAGATCGTCTCGCGCGGCAGGCGCCCGATTTCCGACGCCCCCCGCGTCTCCGGTGTTCCCGATTTTCCCGACGCCCCCGGCTTCCCAGGGTTCTTCCCCTCGGGCGAGGGGGGCACCACCATGAGCAGGAGATAGCGCTCCCCCGCCACCTCCTGGGTGTAGAGGGCCGCCCGCGGCACGAGGCCCGCCGCCGGCTCCCACTCCAGGAGGAAGTCGCGGTCGGCCGAGGCCGCCCCGCGCGCCAGGTCGACCGTGTAGAGCGGCCCCGCCTTCTCGGTTACTTGGACGACGTGGCTGGCGCTCTCGACCTTGCCCAAGGGGACGCCGGGATAGAGGTCGACATGGAAGACGAAAGGGTTGACGAGCCGCTTGCCGGCGGCGCGGACGGGAGCTTCGAGGAGGGACCCGTCCACCGCGCCGGCCGGCGGATAGCGCGGCAGGGCGACCATGGGGAAGCGGAGCGAGAAGCGGCCGTTGGCGACGGTCACCACCTGCTGCACGTCGAGGACGATCTCGACCTCCTCCCCGGGGCCGATGTTGGCGACCGCGGCGGTGAAGAGGTTCGGCCGCTGCTGCTCGACGAACGCCGCCTTCTTGCCCTCGTCTTTCGCCTGTTCATAAACCTTTTTCGCCTCGCCCGTCTCCGCGATCCTGCCCTCGACGACACGCTCGCCGATCACCATGTGAAGGCCGTCGACAGCGGCGTTCTCGGCGAGTGGAAAGACGTAGACCGCTTCCATCCAATGATCGGT
>JAXDLD010000740.1:0-3767 GCA_034666805.1 Acidobacteriota bacterium | reverse complement strand
CGACGTCGAAGCCTGCTACCTGGCGGGCGCCAACAGCTACATCCAGAAACCGGTCGACCTGGACGGTTTCATGCGTGCCATCGAGCACCTGAACGGATTCTGGTTCGAAGTCGTGATCCTGCCTCGGGAGAAATAACCATGGCATCGGCGGCATCAGCGGCATCGGCGGCCCTGCCCAAGGCATCGCCGCTCACCATCCTGATCGTCGACGACAGCCCGGAGGACCGGGCGGTCTACATCCGGCTCCTGTCGCAGGACCGCCGGCACGAGTACCGGTTCCTGGAGACCGGCCTGGGTGAGGAGGGGCTGCGGCTCGGCCGCGAGGAGCGCCCGGACTGCCTGCTCCTCGACTACCGGCTGCCCGACCTGGACGGCCTGGAGTTCCTCTCTCTCTTGACGGCGGAGACGGCGGACGACCCGCTGCCGGTCATCGTCTTGACCGGGCAGGGGAGTGAGTCGGTCGCCGTGCAGGCGATGAAGAACGGCGCCCAGGACTACCTGCTCAAAGGCGCCATCTCCGCCGAGGCGCTCTACCGGGCGGTCGCGAACGCGGTCGAGAAGGTCGGCCTGAAACGCCAGATCCTCGACCACACGGCCGAGCTGTCGCGCGCCAACGCCGATCTCCAGAGAGAGGTCGCCGAGCGCCAGCGGGCCGAGGCCGAGCTGCAGAAGACCTACGCCGAGCTCGAGGAGCTGGTCCACCAGCGGACGGCTGAGCTGTCGCGCGCCAACACCTTCTTGAAGCACGAGATCGGCGAGCGCGAGAAGGCGGAGGAGGAGCGCGCCCGCCTCCTCGTCCTCGAGCAGCGGGCCCGGCGCCAGGCGGAGGAGGCCAACCGGATCAAGGACGAGTTCCTGGCCACCCTCTCGCACGAGCTCCGCACCCCTTTGAACGCCATCCTCGGCTGGGCCCAGATGCTCCGCATGACCCGGCTCGACGAGGCCACCGCCAGCCGCGCCTTCGAGACCATCGAGAGGAACGCCCGGGCGCAGGCGCAGCTCATCTCCGACCTCCTGGACGTCTCGCGCATCATCACCGGCAAGCTCCGCCTGGAGCAGAAGCCGGTCGACCTGGCGGCCGTCGTCGACGCGGTGCTCGACACCGTCCGCCCGGCCGCCGAGGCGAAGGGAATCCCGGTCACCGTGCACCTCGAACGGGCGGTGGACCCGGTGTCGGGCGACCCCGACCGGCTGCAGCAGGTGATCTGGAACCTGCTCGCGAACGCCATCAAGTTCACCCCGCGCGAAGGCCGGGTGGAGGTCTACCTGCGGCAGGCGGCGGAGAACGTCGAGCTCCAGGTGGTGGACAGCGGGTCGGGCATCCCATCCGAGTTCCTGCCCTTCGTCTTCGACCGTTTCCGCCAGGCGGAGAGCACGACCACCCGCTCGCACGGTGGGCTGGGGCTCGGCCTCTCGATCGTGCGCCACTTAGTCGAGCTGCACGGCGGCACGGTGGCGGTCGAGAGCGCCGGGGAGGGCCGGGGCGCGACCTTCACCGTGACTCTCCCCGTGCGGCCGGCCTTCCTCCCCGTCCCCGGCCGGGAGCCGGCGGCGCCGCCCGCGGCGGCCGGCGGGCTGTGGGACGCGCGGCTCCTGGCCGGGGTGCGGGTGCTGGTGGTCGAGGACGAGGAGGACACCCGCGAGCTCCTGGTGCGGGCCCTGGAGCGCGGCGGCGCCGAGGTCGAGGCGGCCGCCGCGGTCGCCGAGGCCCTGGCCCTGCTCGACCGCCGCCTGCCGGACGTCCTGGTGTCGGACATCGGCATGCCGGAGGAGGACGGCTACTCTCTCATCCGCAAGCTCCGGGCCCGCGGCCCGGAGCGCGGCGGGACTCTCCCGGCCGCCGCGTTAACCGCCTACGCCCGTAGTGAAGACCGGGTGCAGGCGCTCCAGGCCGGTTTCAACACCCACATCGCGAAGCCGGTCGACCCCTACGAGCTGGTCTGCCGGGTGGCGCGGCTCGTGGGACGGGCGGGGTAGCTCTACTTTCCCGCCGCCACGCACTCCAAACGCACGCTCCGCTTGCCGGCCCGGTACTCGGCGAGGGCGAGCTCCCTCAAGGCCGGGAAGCGGTCCGGCTCGATCCACCGGCTCTTGATCTCGGCGCGGCGCTCGACGGTGAGGAGGCCCCCCTCCAGGGCGATCTTCTGGTGGAAGCTCCCGAGGTCGTTGTCGACCGCCGCGTCCTGCGCCGGCGGCGGGCAGGTCCCAGCCGGGAGCTGGACCCGCCAGATGGAGCGGGTCACCTCCGGGGTGAGCACCACCGGCACCGTGCGGCCTTCGAGGAGCCGCGGGGCGGGCATGCCGTGGAGGGTCGCGGGCCGGAAGCTGCGGGTGGGGCTGGCGCCGGGGAGGAGCCGCGGGATCTGGACCCGGGCCGAGATGCGGAGCGACGGCACCCCGGAGAGAGAAGCCTTGATGCCGAGGGTGGAGAGGGTGGCCCCGGGGAGGGCGACCCCGAGGAGCGCCCGGGCATCCGCCTCGTTCTCTTCCCGCCGGCGGGTGGCCAGGCGGTTCACCCAGGTGGCCCCCACGCCGCCGGTGAGCTCGAGGGAAGCCTGTCCCACCCCGTCCCCCTGGGGAGTCGTGGCGAGGTTCACCTCCAGCACCTGGGACTCGGAGTCCGGCCGCACCGCCGTATGCACGAGCAGGCTCTCGTCGCCGCGCACCACGAGAGCGTCCTGGTCCTGATCGTAGGAGGGCAGCCAGAAGGCGGAGCCCAGGGTCTCGGTGGCGTCGACGAAGAGAAAGCCGCCGGTCACCGGGTCGTCCGGGCGCGGCGCGAGCCCCGCCGCCGGCACCGCCACCACCAGGTGGTTGAACTCGTTGGGGGCCGGAAAGTCGGCGTCCAGCCGTCCCTTGGGGGCGAGGCGGATGAGCGCCGGATAGGCCTCGATGCCGGCGGCGTTCAGGAGATCGACCAAGAGCACCGACTTGTCCTTGCAGTCGCCCCAGCGCCGGGCGAGGACGTCCGCGGGCGGCGCCGGCCGGTAGCCGCCGGCGCCGGCGATCCCCGGCTCGACGGCCACGTAGCGGATCTCCCGGCGGGCGAAGGCGGCGAGCGCCTCCACCTTCTGGCGCCGGCCGGCGATCCCGCCGGCGATCTCCTCCGCCTTTCGCCGCACGGCCGGCGTACCGCGCGGGAGCGCCGCCACCAGCCCCTGGTACCAGCGGCCGATCCCCTGCCAGGTGGAGACCGGTCCCCAGGAGTAGCGGAGCACCGGGCCCACCGACTCCGGAGAGTGGTCCGGGCGGGAGAGGACGGGGAGGGCGCTCGCCGTTACGACGACCCGTCCCGGGGTCTCCTCGACATGGAGTCCCTCGCGCGGTCCGTCCAGGCGCCAGCGCCATCCCGGCAGGGCCTCCCCGGCGCTCCCCACCTCCACCCGGAGCTGGTCGATCTTGTCCCGCGTCCCGCCGAGCCGGATGGAGCCGGAGGGAAAGGGCGGCTTCTCCAGGACTTCGTAATCGAGGGTGAAGACCGAGCCGGGGAGGACGACCGGGATCTCCAGGGCGCGGAGCTTCTGCGAGACCTGGCCTTCGGGCTCAGCGATATCGGCGATATCGAGCCCCCGGCGGCCGACCTCGACCACCCGGCCGCCGGGCTCCGTGATATGGGCCGAGAGGTCGACCAGCTTGCGGTCCGGATCGAGGTAGATGGGATAGGGCGACCAGGCGGCGAGGTCTCTCGCGGTGTAGAGCCGGACGGCGATCTTCGTGTGCTCGGCGACCGCGCCGTCCGCCCGGACCGAGACGGTAATCGACTGGTC
>JAXDLD010000739.1:0-11558 GCA_034666805.1 Acidobacteriota bacterium | reverse complement strand
CGACCCGGGAGGTGTTCGCCGGCAAGCGGGTGGTGCTCGTCGGCGTCCCCGGTGCCTTCACCCCCACCTGCTCCGACCACCACCTCCCCGGCTTCGTCCTCCGCGCGGAGGACATCCTGAAGAAGGGGATCGACCGGATCGTCTGCACGGCGGTCAACGACGTCTTCGTCATGGACGCCTGGGGCAAGCTCCGCGAGACCGGCGACAAGGTCCTCCTGCTCGCCGACGGCAACGGCGACTTCGCCCGCGCCCTGGGGCTCGAACAGGACTCCAGCCGCTGGGGCATGGGCCGGCGCTCCCGGCGCTACGCCGCGCTCGTCGAGGACGGCGTGGTCGAGACCTTCCACCTGGAGGAGCCGGGGAAGCTGGAGGTCTCGACGGCGGATGTGATCCTGCGGGACCTCTAGAGCGACCGTGAACGGCCTTCCCGCTCGCGAGGTGACCGCGCCGCCGACCTCACAGAGGATGCCGCAGTACAGACAGCCGCGAGTACAAGAGGCTGTTCGGACAGCCCCCCATGCGGGACGTGGAGCGGCTGCGCGAGGCGGCGGGCAGGGCCCGCTAATAATTCAAGCGCCGGGCGACGAAGTCCCGGAAGGGGTTCGGTTTCAGGCCCGGCTGGGTGTAGGTGTAGGCGAGGAGGATTCTCTCCCCCTCCGCCAAGAGCGTGACCCCGCGATGGAGCACACGCCCTCCCCGCATCACCAGGAGGTCGCCGGGCCGCGTGGCGACGGTGCTCCGCGGGAAGACCGAGAAGAGCTGGGGGAAGGCGTAGAGAGGATAGAGCAGGAACCGCAGCCAGCGCGACAGGCCCGGAGAGATGAACTGGGTCTGCCCCTCGTTGCTGTTCGCGAGCGTCACCAAGGCCACGTAGGGATGGCCGTCGAAATGCCAGCGGAATCCATGGTCCCGCCGCTCATAGACCTGGACGCGCATGGCGCGCCGCGCGCTCCCGAGGGGGGCCAGGGGCTGGCGGGCGAAGTCCTCCGCGAGCGGCCTCACCCGCGTCTCCCCGAACTCCGCGACCGCCGGCAGGTGAGCATGGATCTGGGCGCCGTCGATCACCCGGTAGCGGGGACCCAGCCCGCCGCGGCCGTGGACCTCCGTCAACAGGTCCTGACGCTCGGCGACGAGCTGCCGCAGCCGCAGAAGCTCCTCCGCGGTCATGAAGCCGGGAACGTGGCGGTAGGCTTCCATCTCTCCTCCTTCAACCTCAAGCTGCTTCACCTTAGCCGATAGACGCGGGCCGCGGAATCCGCATAGACCGGCTGGAACCAGCGCTGCCCGGAAGAGTCCTCCGGGAGCGGCAGAAGATGTACCGAGCTCGGGATCAGCAGATAGCCGGCGTCCAGCCGGCGGAGCCGGTCGTGGAGGTCCCGGGGACCGCGCAGATTCGCCAGCACCCGGTCGAACTTCGCCGGGCCGATCCAGTCGCCGAGAAACCGGCCCTGGGCGTAGTAGCTGAGATTCTCGGCGTGCAGAGCCCAGACCGTGTAGCCGCTCCCCAGAGCCCGGTTGAGAGAGGCGACCGCGGGGTAGCAGGGCTGCTGGCGCGCGAGGTAGGCCTCGCGCCCCGCGGGCGTCAGAGGCAGGGGGCCCAGGTGGTGCAACCGGTAAAGGGCGTAGAGCCATCCGGGCAGAAAGCAGCCGGCGCAGAGCCCCGCCGTCAGCAGCCCGCTCCGGCGCGGAAACCGGCCGGGCAGCGCCAGGAGCGCCCCCGCCGCGGCGAGGCTGACGAGAGGCACGGCGGGGAGCAGATAGCGGGCGTCGGGGGGGAGCCCGAGACAGGCGAACGCATAGACGGCAGCGAGACCCAGGAGCCGCCTCTGCCGGGGATCCTTGAAGGCCGCCACCAGGGCGAGCGCCAGCACGGCCAGGTAGAGGGGAGAGTAGGGCGGCTGGCCGTTGTACCTGCCGCGCTCGAAGACCAGGTCCCAGGGCAATCTCACGAGATCGATCCCCCGGGACACGAAGGGACGCGTGAGGAAGCTCCGGAAGCGGATCGGCGCCCAGGGACTGGAACCGAAGACCTGCGGAAAGTAGGGGAAGAGCGGATTGCCGGTCCAGGCGTAGATGCGGCCGTACCAGGGCGCGAGCACCGCGGCGGCGACGGCGACGAAGAGCAGGGCGCGGCGGACCCTGCCCGGCCCCGGAGGACGGCCGAAGAGCACGGTCAGCCCGATCACCCCGACGAAGAACAGGCCGAGATACTTGGTGTCCGCCGCGGTGGCCGCGAACACCGCGGCGAGGACCAGCCATCTCCGTTCTCCCGAGCCCCGGAAGCGTCTCACGGCATAGAGCGCCGAGGTGACGAACAGGATGAGCCCGGCGTCGACGTAGCCGATGCCGGCCAGGTAGACGACGATGGGGTTGCCGAGGTAGATCGCCGCCGCCAGCCCACCGGCCGCCGCGCTTGCGAAGGAGTCCCGCGCCCAGGACCAGAGGAGAGCCGCGGTGAGCAGCGTCATCAGCCACGGGACGCCATGAACGGCGATGTCGGCGGAATTGGCGACATCTGGCGCGAAGAGCAGGACCTCCGCGAACAGCATCTCGTTGACCTGCGGGAAGACCGGAAAACGCAGGTCGGCCAGGAAGGGGAGCCCGCCGGAAGCCACGAACCCCCGCGCGAAGGGGAGGTGATACAGGGTGGCGTCGAACGCCGTGGGCGGATAGAGAGGCAGCAGAGCGAGGGGGAGGACCGCCAAGGCGCCGAGGAGCATGGGACGCACGCGCAGCCGCTTGAAAAACTCGCTCCCTCGCCATCTCAGCCGGCCGGGCCAGACGCGGAAGCCCAGGAGGTGAATGCCGGCGACGGCCAGGAGAACCGGCGCCGGCCGGAGGAGGCCGGCCAGGCCCAGTACGAACCCCAGGTGGGCGAGACCCGCGAGGCCGAGGGCGGCGGGAATCGCCCAGCGCTCCACCGCGCGGTCCAGCTCTCCGGTCAGAATCCGGCCCAGCACGAGGGCGGTGACGGCGAGGACGAGGAGGGTGAGCGCGACCCGGACAAGCAGCGCGGAGGCCTCGAGAAACGCGGGCACGGGCTATGGGGGGGAGGGGGGGGAGCCCGGCTTGGCGGCGATCCAGGTCAGCAGGTAGCCGAAGCGGCCGGGCCAGCGCCAGCGCGTCTCCAGGAACTGGAAGGGGGCGAGGAACAGGGGGCTCAGCCGGTAGAGGGGGATGCCGCGGGTGTAAAAGAAAAGGTCCGCCATCCGGAGGTAGCCCGGCAGGGTGAGAATCCCCGTCCGCTCGAGCGGCCGCAGGCCGGCGTTCTCTAGATCCCGCCGCAGTTCGCCGGAGCCGAAGGACTTCTCCGGCGCGTAGAGGTACTGGCCGAAGGCGTCCAGGATGCGGACCATGAGCGGCCGCAGAAAGAGGTTCCACTTGTGCGGCACGCCGACGATCGCCCGGCCGCCCGGCCGCAGCACCCGGTGGATCTCCTGAAGCGATTGGGGATATTCGTCGATGTGCTCGATCGTCCCCATGGTATAGACGACGTCGAACGAGCCCGCGGCAAACGGCAGCTCGCGGATGTCGGCCCGCAGCAGCGCCAGGGGACGCCCCTGCGCCAGGGCATTGCGGCGCGCCCGGTGGGCGACCACCCGGGAGAGGTCGAGGCCGACGACCTCCGCCCCCTGGGCCCGCATCCAGTCCAGGATGCGGGTGTTGAACGCCTCGTTCCAGAGGTCCAGCTTGAGCACCCGCTGGCCCCGGAGGTCCCCCACCGCGCGCTCGATCAACGCGATCTCGCAGCGGCGGTAGTAGAGAGTGCTCGGCGCGGCCGCGAAGTCGCGGACCGAGGCGGCGATCCGGTCCCAGTCCCGGCGCTGCCGCTCGCGCTGGGAAGGCTCGGCCGGCGCCGCGAAACGAGCCCCGGTCTCGGTGGTTTCAACATCGATCATCTCCCCCTCGATCCCTTCAAGAATTACCCGTCCAGGGTACGGACCAGCCCTTCCGTCAAGGAGAGGGGCTGGTGTCCCAGATCCCGGCGCGCCTTGGCGGAGCTGAAGCGCCACTCCCGGAGCAGGGTCTCGACGGCGGTAGCATATCCGGCTCCCGCGTCCTGGCCCCGCAGGCGATCGACGATCCCAGCAACCGCCCGGGTGGGACCGGCCGGCAGGGAGAGGGCCATCCCTCGGCGCCTCCCCGCGAGGGCCAGCACCCGCCGGGCGAGCTCCCGCGGCGAGACCTCTTCTCCTCCCAGGAGATACTCCTCCCCCACCGCCCCGCGCTCCTCGGCCGCGAGCATCCCGCGCACCACGTCCTCCACGAACACCAGGTTCCGGGGCTGCCGGCCCCCCGCGAGCCAGATCCTGGGCCCCCCCTGAAACAGGCGGCGGATCTCGGCGGTCACCCGGTTGGGGTGGGACGGATGATCGGGACCGAAGACGATCGTCGGACAGACGGTGACGGCCGGCAGCCCCTCCCGGGCGAGCTTCCGAAGGCCGCGCACCGCTTCGACCTTGAAGCGCGCGTACGCCGAAGAGGCCGGATCGAGGTCGTCCTCTTCCGTGCGGGGCCTGCCGTCCCTCGCGGGTCCATAGAGGAGAGCGGTGGCAACGTGGACGAACCGCGCGATTCCCCGCTCTCCGGCGCGGCGGGCCAGGCTGAGGGTGGCTCCGACGTTGACCTCCTCCATCTCCCGTACCCGCGTCCAAGGGTGATTGCGCAAGCCCGCCAGGTGGAAAACCGAAGCTCCCGGGGCCAAGAGCGGCGTGTAGGAGGCCGGCTCCCGGAGATCGCCGGCGGCGATCCGCAGGTCGGGATGGCCAAGATCGGCCAACGCCTCCGGCTGCCGGCAGAGGGCCACCACGGAGCGCCCCTGGGCGAGCAGGGCCGCGACCAAAGGGCGGCCGAGAAAGCCCGAGGCCCCGGTGACCAGGGCGGTGCCCCTCAGGGGAGCACCTCGACCCTCTCCCCGTGGGGGATCATGGGATGGAGGAGGTGATCGACGCTCCCGGCCCGGCGGACCCGGCGCACCTCGCCGTCCTCCTGGAGCAGGTAGACCGCGGGCGGCAGACCGGCGTAGGGGCTGGCCCGCGAGATCGAATACGCGCCGGCGTCGCAGAAGGCGAGAGCCTGGCCGGGCGCGAGCCTGGGGAGGCGGCGCCGCAGGTCGAGCACGTCGAGCGTGTTCAAGGTGCTGCCCGAGAGATGGTAGAACCGCCCGGGCTCGCCTCTCCCGGGCTCCTCGAGCGGCAGGATGCGCCGGGCGAACAGGAGCGGCGATTCCGGCAGGAAGCTCCGGCTGGCGTCGAGGAAGGCCCACCGTCCGCTCACCCCCTGGACGCGGGTGACCAGCACCGCCGCCCCGCCCACAATCGACCTCCCCGGCTCGGCGGCGAGCGCCGGCGGCTCCGGCAGCCGCGCCGCCTCCACCAACTCGCGAAACCGGCCGGCCAGCCGGGCGGCGAACTCTTCCGGAGTGTCGGAGGATCGGGCCGGAGCCGGCAGGTCCCGCCACCGGGCGAGCCACCGGCCCGGGCTCATCCGGGAGAGCGACGGCGACGGGATGCCGCCTCCCAGATTGACCTCCCGGATGAGGACGCCGGTCTCGGCGGCGATCCGCGCGAGGAGCGCCAGCACCCGGCGAAACCCGCGGGTGAACCCGGCGAGCGACGCCTGCTGGGTGCCCAGGTAGAAGTTGACCGCCCACGGCTCCAGAGAGGCAGAGCGGCGGAGCCGCCGGACGGCCTCCAGGGCTTCCTCCCCGCTCAATCCCAACCGCAGGTTGAGCCGGTCCAAGGGAGAGAGGGCGAGCCCACCCTCCTGCTTCAGCCGCAACGACACCCGGACCCGCCGCCCTTCCCGGGCCGCCGCCGCCTCCATGAGCGGCAGGTCCTCCGGCCGGTGGACGTGGAGGAGCGGCACGCCGGCCGCGAGGACGGAGCTCAATTCCGCCGGCGTGAGCACCGGCCGGGCGTAGGCGATCCGTTCCGGCGCGAAGCCGCAGCGCAGGGCGAGCTCCACCTCGGCGGCGTGGCTGGCCAGGAGATGGCTGCCGCACTGGGCGAGCGTCCGCAGCACCGCCGCCTCGTGATTGGTCTTGGCGCAATAGCGCAGGGTGGTTCCCGCCCCCGAGAGCCCCCTCGCGAGAGCCTGATAGTTGGCGCGCAGCCGAGATTCGCTGAAAAGGAAAAACGGCGTGCCGAGGCTCGCGGCCAGCTCCGGCAGCGGCCTCCTCTCCAGGCAGAGGGCCCCGCCGCGGTAGCCCAGAAAGCTCCCCGCCGGCTCGGTCTCTCCCCGGATTTCCATCGGCGGGGAGGATATCAGCTCGTCGGGACGTCGGCGGATTGGGGTAGACGGCGGGCGCGCGTCGTGGAACCATGCCCGGCTGGTGAAGGACGACAGGATCGGTGAAGTTCGAAAGATGAAAAGCGAGCCGGGAGAGCCTATGAAAGCCATCGTGCTCAGCTCCTTCGGCAGCGCCGACAACTTTGAGATGGCGGACCTGCCGATCCCGGAAGTCCGCCCGGGCGAAGTCAGGATCAAGATCCAGGCCGTCTCCTTCAATCCCGTCGACTACCAGATCCGCAACGGACAGTCGGAAAGCCGGCACCTCCGGTCGATGATCCTGGGACGAGACCTGTCGGGCTGCGTCGCTGCGGTGCACGAAAACGTCACCGATTTCAGGGTCGGCGATTCAGTCTGGAGCTATGTCTGCGATCTTGCGAGCAGCGGTACGTACGCGGAATACGTGAGCGTGCCGGCTGAGCTGGTCGCCATGAAGCCCGTCTCCCTGACGCACGAGCAGGCGGCTGCCGTGCCGGTGGCCGGCATCACCGCCAGCCTCGCCTTGAACAAGGCGCGGGCCGGCGCGACGACGTCGGTGTTCCTCGCCGGCGGTGCCGGCGGAGTCGGGACCTTCGCCATCCTCCTCGCCCGACAGCTTGGCGTTCGCAACCTGGTCACGACGGCGGGGAACGCGAAGAGCCGCGCCCATCTCATCGCTTCCTGCGGATTGAGCCACGATCAAATCGTCGACTACAAGGATGGCGGCTTCATCGAACAGGCCATGAAGCGCAATGGCGGCGGGTTCGATGTTGCCCTGGACCTGGTGGGCGGCCGAATGCTCTCCGCCTGTTGCGCGCTCCTCGCGGTCGACGGCGATCTGGTTTCAATCACCGAAGCTCCGAGCCAGGATGATTTCGAGACCCTGTTCCAAAAGAATGCGTCGTTCCACTCCGTGGGCGCCAACGCCTACTCGCTGATCGAGGACCGCGCTGTCTGGCGAAAATACCGGGAGATGCTGGAGCATCTGTCGCGGCTTTTCGACAGCGGCGCCCTCGCTCCGCCGCCGATCCACGTTCTCGGGAGACTGTCCCCGGAAGTGGTGAAGGAGGCCCATGCGCTTCTTGAAAGCAATGCCGTGCAGGGCAAGCTCGTCATGACCTGCTAAGCGCGCACGCTCTTGGCCTCTTTGGGGATGATGGCGAGCACGCGCGAGGTGGGGATCCATTGCGCCGCCATCCGCCGCTCCTCTTCGAGCACGGAAAGCGGGCTCTCCGCCGCCGCCGCCGGGGTGATCTCCAGGCGCCAGCGCAGGTGCCCCTCGGCCGCCATCCGCTCGAGCTCGGCGGCGACCGCTCCGGCGTCGGCGGGGCGCCGCGCCGGATCGCGCTCCAGGAGGTGGCGGACGAGGGAGTCGAGGGCGGCCGGCACGTCCGGGGCGAGCCGGCTCAAGGGGCGGTAGTCGCTGAAGAGGGTCGCCTTCACGGTTTCCGCCACGCTGCGGCCGGCGAAGGGGTGGACGCCGGTCAGGCACTGGTAGAGGACGACGCCGAGAGCGAAAAGGTCGCCCGAACGGCTGGAGCCCTTCCCTTCGAGGGTCTCCGGCGGCACGTAGCCGGGGGTGCCGAAGATCGAGTCGGCCGGGTGAGCGGCGCCGGCCAGGAGGTCGGCAATGCCGAAGTCGGTGACCTTGATCGCCCCGTCGATCCCCAGGAGGACGTTGGCCGGCTTGACGTCCCGATGCACGATGCCGCGCTCGTGGGCGACCGCGAGCCCGCGGGCGATGTTCGCCCCGAGGGGGATGACCTCCGCGGCGGGGAGGCGCCCGCGCCGCCAGAGCAGGCGCTCGAGGCTCACCCCCTGGACGTACTCCATGGCGATGTAGGTCCCCTCCGGAGCGTCCTCGACGTCGTAGATCGAGACCACGTTGCCGTGGCTCACCCGGGCCACGGTCACCGCCTCGTGGAGGAGGGTCGAGATCAGCTCGCGCCGCGCCTCCGGGGCGAGTTCGACGCCCAGCCGCACCGTTTTGAGAGCGACCGGACGCTGGAGCCTGGGGTCCCAGGCGCGGAAGACGGTGCCCATGGCGCCCGTCCCCAGGTACTCGACGACCTGGTAGCGGCCGAGGAAGACGTTGGCGAGCGACTGGCGATCCTCGAGGCTCCGGGCCAGGGCGGCGAAGGCCGACTGGAGGTCGGCGATCTCGTCGCCCGTCGCTCCGGGAGCGACCCGGGCCAGCCGGCGCTGGGCGCTCGCCACCTGGCGGAGGGGGCGGACGAGCGAGGCCCAGGCGACGCCGGAGACCAGGAGGACGAGGAGCAGGGCGGCGCCCCCGGCCAGGGCCGCCCGCCGGCGCATCTCGTGGGCGATCGACTCGGCGACCCGGCTCGGCTGCCGCGAGAGGACCACCCAGTCGCTCCCCGGGACCGGGGCGTAGGCGCCGACGACGAGCTCGCCCTGGCGTCCCGAACCCGGGAAACGGCCGGCGCCCTGGACTCGGCCGGTGAGCGCGGTCGTCACCATGGGCCGCGGGAAGGCGTCCAGGGAGCGGGCAGAGCCCGCCACCACGCTGCCGTCGCGCCGGGCAAGCAGGAGGTCGGCGGCGTCGCCCAGCTCGACCGGGCGGACGGCCTCGGCGAGCGGCGCCCCGTCCGCGACCAGGAGCACCGCGCCGCCGCCCTGCCGCAGGGGCGCCCGGAAGCGCAGGGTCGGCGCCGAGCGGCCCGGTACCGCGAGGACGGGAGCGTCTCCAGCCCTGCCGGAGACGGCGGCGAGCGCCGCCGCCACCCGCTCCCGGGCCTCCGGGTCCTTGAGCTGCGCCCGCACCGCCTCCTCGCCGCGCTCGTCGACGACGGCGATCGCCAGCACCCCCAGCTCGGACCAGGTGGAGAGGTCCCGGCCGAGCAGCTCCTGGGCCGCTGGCGACCGCGGATCGGCCAGCGCCGGGCTGCCCGCCGCCCCGGCGGCCAGCGCCTGGCGGGCGGCGAGGAACGTCCCCACCCGGTCGGCCGTGGCCTCCGCCGCTACGATGTGGGTGCGCTGGACTTGGCTATAGAGGGCGTCGGTGTTGACGTCGACCAAGCCGAAGTAGGCGATGGCGACCGGCAGCAGGCCGACGAGGGCCAGGGCGAGGGCCACCCGGGTGAGGAGCCGCGGCCGGGCGAGACGGCGCAGGAGGTCGCCCGCGGCGCTCACGAGGTCTTCGCCGGGAGGGGGAAGCGGTAGCCCGTGCCGCGCTCGGTCACGATGTAGCGCGGCCGGGAGGGGGTGGGCTCGATCTTCCCCCGCAGGCGGTGGATGTGGACCCGCAGGGTGTCCTCGAAGACCTCGTCGGAAGGCCAGAGCCGGCGGAGGAGGAAGGCGGTCTCGACCACCCGGCCGGCGTTCCGCAAGAAGACGTAGAGGAGCTTGGTCTCGGTGGCGGTCAGGGGGACGGGCCGGCCGAGGACGATAGCCCGCTGATGGGCGAGGTCGACCGCCAGCCGCTCGTCGACCGGCACCACCGGTTGCAGACAGTAGGCGAAGTCGCCGATCCGGCGGAGCACGCGCTCCACCCGCGCCACCATCTCGCGCGGCTTGAAGGGCTTGACGATGTAGTCCTCGGCGTAGCGCTGGATGGCCGCGACGACGGTCTCCTCCTCGTCGATCGAGGTGAGAAGGACGACCGGCAGGTCGCTCCACTCCTGGAGCCGGCGGCAGAGCTCGAGACCGTCCAGGCCGGGCAGGAGGATGTCGATGAGGCCGAGGTGCGGCAGGCCGCGCTCCCCGATCAGCTCCAAGGCGCGCTCGGCCGACCCCGCCGGCCAGACCTCGAAGCCCGCAGCCGTCAGCTCGCGCGCGATGAGGCGCAGGAGGTCCGGATCGTCCTCGACGGCGAGGATCCGGCGCACCCCGTCTTTGCGTCCCTGGGCTTCGGCGAGCATCGGAAGTGGCGCTATTCTATGGCAGCTCGCGATCCGGGCAGCACGCCATGGCCGAAACCGCTCTCCGCCGCATCCTCCTGGTCGAGGACGACCCGGATATCCGCCAGGTCGCCAGGCTGGCCCTGGAGGCGCTCGGCGGCTTCACGGTGCTCCCCTGCGGCTCCGGTCCCGAGGCCTTAGCCGTGCTCTCTCATGCCACCGACGCCGACGGCTTCGCCCCCGATCTGGTCCTCTTGGACGTCATGATGCCGGGGATGGACGGCCCGCAGACGCTCCAGGCCCTGCGGCGGCTCCCCGGGGCCGAGCGGCTCCCCGCCGTCTTCATGACCGCCCGAGTGCAGGCGGAGGAGGTCGCCGGCTACAAGGCCATGGGAGCCGCGGACGTCATCGCCAAGCCGTTCGATCCCATGCGGCTCGCAGAGATGGTGCTGGGGATCTGGCGGGCGCTCCCCAGCTCAAACTCTACGGAGAAGGCCGGGACCGATGATCTCGACGAGCTTCGGCAGTCCTTCAGCGCCCGCCTGGGCGAGCGGGTGCGTGAAATCGAGGAGGCCTGGGAGGCGGCGCGGGCGGCCCCCGGCTCGCCCGAGCCGCTACGGCGCCTGCACCGGCTGGCCCACTCGCTCCACGGGACCGCCGGGACCTTCGGTCATCCCGCTGCCAGCGCCGCCGCCCACGCCATCGAGCGGCGGGTGAAGGAGCTGCTCGACGCCGGCATGGCCGATGGCACCGATATCGCCGAGCTGGCCCCCCTCCTCGCAGCCCTCCAGAGAGCGGCCGGCTATGGGTCCTAGCGGCGGAGGCGTGGCGAACGAGATCGGATCGTCAGCGCACGACGGGCTATGCCGGGGGAGAGGGAAGTGTATGAGACTGGAGGTCACAGATGAGTCAGGTTACGAAGCGGCGAGTCGAGCGTGAAGCGGAACCGGTGCGTGTTCTCGGTCGCGGACTGCGAGCGCAACGGGGAATCCACCTCACGCTGCGAACACTACGCGAGGCGGCCGGAAAAACGCAAGCCGAGGTGGGGGAGGTATCCAAGATCCATCAGGCCGATATCTCTCGTCTGGAGAGCCGAGACAATTTCGCGGATTGCCAGGTCTCGACCCTCGAGCGTTATATTTCGGCGTTGGGTGGACAGCTTGAGCTCGTCGCGGTCTTTGGAGATAAAAAAATCGCCATCGCGGGCGCGCCATCAGCCCCTTCTGGCGAATCGCTGGCGCGCAGGGAGACACCACGGAGGGGCCGCGAGTAAGCCGCTGGCTCACCCCAAGAACCCCACGGCGGGGTCTCTAAAATTGCTCAGTAGATCGTCCTCGACGGCGGGCTCGGCTCCCCACTCCGGCAGGTCGAAGAAGAAGGTGGTGCCCTCGCCCGGGCGGGTTTCGAACCCGATCGTGCCGCTGTGGC
>JAXDLD010000738.1:0-4526 GCA_034666805.1 Acidobacteriota bacterium | reverse complement strand
CATGGTAGATCTGCAAGTGATTGAGGGAGGGCTGAAGGGCTCTGAGAGACATTTTGCCCCGGGGTTGGGGCGTCGCGGAGGGAGCGCGTACCAGTTCTCCTCGGAAACGGGCGCTGAGAGACAAAATGTCTCGCTGTCGCCATTTTGTCGCAGGCCTGTTTTCGCGGAAGGTTTCTGTAGAATCCCCCTCCGACCCGGAGAACCCCGATGCCCAAGATCCTGTCCTCTCTGCTGCTCGTATTCCTGCCGTTCGCCCTCCTCGCCCAGAGCCCGCCGCCCGAGGGGGGCAAGGCCGATATCGTCTTGAAGCGGGCCGACTCGCCGCGCTGGGCGCTCGCCATCCACGGCGGGGCCGGGGTGATCCCAAAGACCCTGCCGGAGGCGGAGAAGCAGAAGTACTTCAAGTCGCTCGACGCGGCCCTGAAGATCGGGCGGGACGTGCTGGCGGGCGGCGGCACGAGCCTCGACGCGGTCGAGAAGGTGATCCGCTTCCTGGAGGACGACCCCCTCTTCAACGCCGGTAAGGGGGCGGTCTACAACCATGAGGGCAAGCACGAGCTGGACGCCGCCATCATGAACGGCAGGGACCTGGCGTGCGGTTCGGTCGCCGCTCTGACGACGGTCAAGAACCCCATTGCGCTCGCCCGGCTGGTGATGGAGAAGTCGCAGCACGTCTTCCTGGTGGGGGAGGGGGCGGAGCGCTTCGCCGACGCCATGAAGGTGCCGCGGGTGCCCAACAGCTGGTTCGACGTCGAGCGCCGCTACCAGCAGCTCCAGGAGGAGCTCAAGAAAGAGCGTGGGGAGGGGCCGGGCGACCCCGACAAGAAGCACGGCACGGTCGGCGCCGTGGCGCTCGACGTCCACGGCGACCTCGCCGCGGGCACCTCCTCGGGCGGCCTCACCAACAAGCGCTACGGCCGGATCGGGGACGTGCCGATCATCGGCGCCGGCAGCTACGCCGACAACCACACCTGCGCGATCTCGGCGACCGGCTTCGGCGAGCAGTTCATCCGCCACACCGTGGCGCACGACATCTCGGCCCTGATGGCCTACCGCGGGCTCACCCTGCAGCAGGCGGCAGACGAGGTCATCCACAAGAAGCTCAATCCGGGGGACGGCGGGGTGATCGGGGTCGCCCACGACGGCTCGATCGCGCTCGTCTTCAACTCCGAGGGGATGTTCCGCGGCGCCGCAGACGCCGGGGGCCGGTTCGAGGTCAAGATCTGGGAGTAGGCGCGAGCCCCAGGCTGCCGGTCGGGCCGATCGCCAGGGCCGGTGCCGAGACGGCTCCCAGGAGCGGCTCGTCGCCACCCACGACGACCGGCTCCTGGCCCACCCCGAGCACCTGGGTGAGGACGTCCGCCAGCCTTCCCTCCCAGACCAGGTCGGGGACGGCCGACCCTAAGGCCCCGTCCGCGATCTGGCGGACCTCGCGGGCCACGGTCCGGAAGCGCAGCTCACGGCGGTCGAAGCACTCGAGCGGCGCCAGGCTCCCCACCCACAGCCCCTCGTTCCCCACCCGGCGCAGCATCTCCTCCTCGCCCCAGGGGCCGGGGAGGAGGAAGAGGTGGGTGGCGAGGGTCTCGTCGACGGCGAGGGCATGCGGGGTCTGGGCGCGGCCGAGCTGCCTGGCGAGGGCGAGGTCGACGGCGGGGGTGAGGAACATGCCCTCTCCGATGAGGTCGACGGGGCGCTTGGGCTCGCCGGCGAGGTCGAAGGGGAAGGGGAGGCCGCGGGGGTCGGTGCCGTCGTCGCGCAGGCTGACCGCCGGGTGGAAGACCTGCTGCCCCAGCCGTTCGGAGAGGAAGGAGACGCCCTCGCGGAACGGGGTGGCGGAGAGGGCGAGACGGTTCAAGAGGTCGATCAGGGCCGCCGCCGCCTCGGGCGCGAGGACGAGCGGCGCGGGACCGGCGGGCCGTTCGGCTATCGCTTCGCTGGCCTGGGACGCCTGGCGCCGGCGCGCCCGTTCGGCGAGGGCCTCGGGGGCGAGGGCGGCGAGCGAGCGGGCCGCCGCGCTGGCGCTGCCGGCCGTCGGACCGCTCCCCTGGCGGACCTCGAGGGCGGCGGCGGTCACCTCGGCCGAGCGCAGCCGGCCGTCGCTCCGGGCCACCGCCACCCGGGCGGCGGCCCAGGCGAGCCGCGCCGCGCCGCCGCGCCCGGCCGCGCGCTGGACCAGGTCGCGCGCCCCGGCCGGGTCCATCTGGGCCAGCTCGAGGTCGAGGAGCTCCGGTCCGCGGTCGGTCGGCAGGACCGCCGGGCCCGCCGCCGTGGTATTTGGTGCCTGGGGAGCGAGAGGGCCCGGAAGGATCGAAGCGGACGGGGCGAGCCGGGCCTGGGCGAGGGCGGTGCGAACGGCGTTTTCGAGCTCGGAAACCGTGGCCTCGCCGGTGCGCTGGAAGCCCACCCGGCCCGACTCCCGGACCCGGACGAGGAGGGTGCGCTCGCGGCGCTCGTCGTCCTGCCGCCGCTTCCCCGTCGCCTCCCGGCCGCGGCGCACCTCGAGCCAGGCGATGGCGGTCTCGTCGGCGGGGGAGGCGGCGATCACCCGGGTGAGGCGCGCCAGCATCTCGTCCATCGGCATCAGTTCCAGGGCCGGCACGGCGCCGCAGTCTACCACCGGCCAGGTACTGGGCCGTTTGAACCTGCGGGCGGGCTCCTTCGGGCGCTCCGCGCAGCCTGTCGCCCGTCCTCGGATTCAAACGGCCCAGTACCACCGGCTCCAGTGGCTTGTCCTTTGCACCCACCCCCTGGCAGAATGGTCGGCTTGAGGAGAGGAAATCGAGCAATGAAAAGGCTTATGCCGCTCCCGCTGGCCGTGTTGGCGCTCGTCGTCTTCGCCCTGCCCTCCCTTTCTGAGGACGGTGCCGACCTCATTTTGAAGCACGGTGTCTTCTACCCGGTACAACCACCGGCTCCGATCGAGGGGAGCCTGGCGGTCCGCGGCGGACGCATCGTCTACCTCGGGCCGGATGCCGGAGCCGACGCTCTGCGCGGCCCGAAGACCCGGATCGTCGACCTGGGCGGCCGGGCGGTGACGCCGGGCCTGATCGACGCCCACTCCCACCTCTTGAATCTCGGCGAGTCGTTAGAAGAGGTCGATCTGACCGGCGCCGCCACCTATCAGGAGGTCATCGCCCGGGTGCGCGCGGCGGCCCGCGACCTGCCGCCCGGCGCCTGGGTGCGCGGCCGGGGCTGGGACCAGAACCGCTGGCCGGGCCAGCAGTTCCCCACCCAGGAGGCGCTGTCGGCGGCGGTGCCCGACCACCCCGTCTTCCTCGCCCGGGTCGACGGCCACGCCGCCCTGCTCAACGCCCACGCCCTGGAGCTCCTGAAGATCGGCAAGACGACCGCCGACCCGCCGGGGGGGCGGCTGCTGCGCGACGCCGCCGGCGCGCCGTCCGGCGTTCTCGTCGACCGCGCCTTAGATCTCGCTCACCTGCCCGAGCCCTCGCCCGCCGACCTCGACCGCTATCTTCGCCGCGCCGCCCGGCACTGCCTCGCCTTCGGCCTGACGACGGTGACCGACATGGGGGTCGGCCAGGCCGGCTACGAGGCCTACGCCAAGCTCCGCCGGGAGGGCCAGCTCCCGCTGCGCGCCGCCCTTTTTCTCGCCGACGACGAGGCTCTCCTCAAGCGCTGGTTCGCCCGCGGCCCGGAGATCGACCGCGAGGCGCGTCTGAACGTGCGCGGGGTCAAGATGTACGCCGACGGCGCTCTGGGGAGCCGCGGCGCCGCCCTCCTCGCCCCCTACAGCGACGATCCGGGCAACACCGGCCTCTTGACCTCGACCGAGCCGCACATGGAAGAGGTCGCGAAGCAGGCCCTGGCGCACGGCTTCCAGGTCGGCATCCACGCCATCGGCGACCGCGGCAGCCAGACCGCCCTCGATGCTATGGAGAAGGCCCTCGGCGGCCCGCGGCCGGAAGCGCGCTTCCGGCTCGAGCACGCCCAGGTGATGACTCTCCCCGACATCGGGCGCCTGGCGCGCTTAGGCGTAGTCGCCTCCATGCAGCCGACCCATGCCACCTCCGACATGCCCTGGGCCGGCGAGCGGCTGGGCGCGGCGCGGCTCGCCGGGGCCTACGCCTGGCGCAAGGTCCTGGCGGCCGGCGGCCGGCTCGCCCTGGGGAGCGACTTTCCCGTCGAGTCGGCCGACCCGCGGCTCGGGCTCTACGCCGCGGTCACCCGCCAGGATCTGAAGGGCCAGCCGCCGGGCGGCTGGCTGCCGGGCGAGCGGCTGACCCGCGCCGAGGCCCTGGCCGGCTTCACCGCCGACGCGGCCTGGTCGCTCTTCCTGGATAAAGAGGTGGGCACGCTCGCGGTGGGCAAGCGCGCCGACCTCGTGGTCTTCGGCCGCGACCCCATGCGGGCGCCGGAGCGCGAGATCGCCACCGCGCCGGTGGACATGACCCTGGTCGACGGCCAGGTGGCCTTCGAGCGCGAGGGGGCACGTTGAGACGGAGCGCGGCGCGCCGCGCCGCGCTCGGCATCGCCGTCACGGCCCTCCTCGCCGCGGCGGGAGCCCG
>JAXDLD010000737.1:0-8726 GCA_034666805.1 Acidobacteriota bacterium | reverse complement strand
TCCCGCGCCGTGGACGTCGGTGGTGAAGACGGTGATCTCGTGGCCGCGGGCGGCGAGGGCCTTGGCGAGCCCGTGGACGGCGTAGATCGGGCCGCCGTGCCGCCAGGCCGGGAGATAGGTGGGGACGACGTGGAGGATTCTCACCGCTTCCCCTCCGGGACGAGGGAACGGAGGAGGTCGGCGAAGCGGCGGCGGTAGGCCGGCCAGGTGGCGGTCTCGGCCGAGCGCCGGCAGTCGGCCCGCATGCCGCGCACGGCGTCGCGGTTCCGGGCGCACCCGAGCATTCGCTCGGCCAAGGCGGCGACGTCGCCCGCCGGGACGATCCAGCCGTTCCTCCCCGGTTCGACGAGCGTCTTGGCGCCGACCATCTCCGAGACGAGGACGGGCAGACCGGCGGCGAGGGCCTCGGCCACCACCATGCCGTAGGAGTCGTTGCGGGAGGGGAGCACGAGGCAGTCGGCCCGGCGGAATTCCTCCGCCAGCTCGTGCTGGCCGACCGGCCCCAGGACGGAGATGTTGGGGATGGCCCGCTCTCCGAGCAAGCCGAAGGAGTCGCCGCGCGGACCGACGATCCGCAGCTCCACCCCGGGTTCCTCGGCCCGCACCCTGTCGAAGGCGGCGAGCAGGAGGTCGAAGCCCTTGCGGCGGATCGTCGCCCCGGAGAAGAGGAAACGGAGCTCTCCCCTTCTCGGCTCCGCAGCCGGCGTGAACAGGCCGGTGTCCGCCCCCAGAGGCACGGCGTGGACCCGCTCGCCCGGCACCCCGGCTTCCAGGTAGGTCTCCCGCGCCAGCTCCGAGACGGTCAGGATGTGGTCGGCGAGGGCGATCTCCAGGTCCTTCACCCGGGTCACCCGCCGGTGGAGGGCCGGCGAGTCGGTCGTGCCGTGCAGCCGGTCCTGGGCCTGGTGGTGGAGGGAGGGGGCGTCGAGGATCGTCGTGACCCCCAGCCGGCGCGCCCTCTCGAAGGTGGTGAGGGCCGAGATCTCGCAGGCGATGACCGCGCCGATCCCGGCGTCGATCCCGGCGCGTGGGCTGCCGAGGCGCCGCGCCGCCCAGCGGTCGAACCGCCGGCAGGCGCAGTAGTCGGTCCAGGCCGCCCCGCGCGGCGCGAGGAGGAGGTCGCCGAGCCGGCGGAGCGCCGGGGTCTGAGGGTGCCAGGCGCTTCGGGAGGGCGCGATCGGGACCGGCTCGTAGCGGCCGAGCCGCCGCCGGAGGACGGCCGGGACCCGCGCTGTCTGCTCCGCGAGCGCCGGCACGCCGGCCCAGTAGCCGGCGAGGAGACCCGCCTCGTCGAGGGCGAGGGCGGCCTGGTGCGAGTGTTGCCTGCCGGGATGGGTCACGAGGACTCTCATCGCGGGCGGGCCGGCAGAGCCGGAAGATTGCGCACGGGCACGGCCGTCGTCACGGGGACGGCGCGCCGGGGCGCCGCGGCCGGGACCGCCACGCCGGCCGGACGGTCGAGCCGCATCACCGTCATCAGGAGGCCGCCGAAGAACCAGAAATAGATGTCCGTGGTCACGTCGAACACCACGGAGCCCGTCATCTGGGCGAGGAAGAAGAGGAAGCCGGCGACGGCGATCGCGCGGTGGAAGCCGGTCCGCAGCTCGAAGACCTGGCGCAGGGCGAAGAAGATCAGGTAGATCCTCACCCAGTAGACGAGCAGGAAGCCCACGGGGCCGAGCTCGAGCATGATGCGGCCGGACTCGACTTCGGTGACGAGGCCGTTCAACCAGCTGTAGGGGACGATCCCCTGGGTCACCGCCGCGGCGGTCTGGTGGGTGGCGCCGATGCCGTAGCCGAAGGGGCCGGCGTCGGCGATGATCTTGATGGGCGCGAGGAACGGGGCGGAGAAGCGGGACGAGGAATCCTCGGAGCCGAGCGCCCGGTCGTGAAAGGCTTCGATGGCCTCCGGCGCCGCGTAGCTCAGGCCGACGGCGAGGAGGACGAGGCCGATCATCAGCCGGGCGAAGATCGCCCCTCCCTGGCGCTCGCGGACGACCGCTAAATACCAGTAGAAGGGGAAGAGCAGGCCGAGGGTGAAGACCGGCCCCCGCGAGCCGGTCATCATCATGCCGGCGAACGTCATCCCGAGGGCGAGATAGACCTTGAGGTGCCCCTTGAACTGCCACTTGATGGCGGAGAGGATCGCGAGGATGAGGATCGCGGTGGCGAAGAGATAGGAGCCGTACCCGGAGATGTAGGAGAAGGTGCCGGTCACGCGCACGAAAGACGAGCTGCCGAACGTCGTAGCGGAGCCTGCTACTCCCTCCTCGCCGCCGCGGGCGTAGGTGTTCAAGGCGCTCGACGCCGGGCTGAAGAACTGGGCCATGGCGAGGAGCCCCACGGGGACCGAGATCAGGAGGTAGCGGCGGAGGAAACGGGCGAGCTCGACGTCCGAGGAGAAGGCCGCCGGCATGACGTAGAGGAGGGGGACGTAGAAGAAGTAGGCCTTGAAGCCGAGGGCGCCTACGAGCAGGTTGGGCAGGTTGGGGTTGAAGATCTCCAGGAGGCCGAAACCGGCGCTGGCGACCAGGGCGATGCGCAGCGCCGGCATGGACGGAGGCTTGTAGCGGGTGCGCTCCCGGCTGCGCAGGAAGCCGGCGTAGGCGCCCAGGAGGATGACGTCCTTGGCGAAATAGACGAGGTCCTGGGCGCCCGGGAAGAGCCACTTGCGGATGGCTCCCTCGAGGACGACCAGGACCATGGCGATCTGCACCGCCTGTTTCCAGCGGATCATGGCCCAGAAGATGACGCCGAAGCCGCAGAAGGCGAGGATGGTCCGCGAGTCCATCGGCTACGCCGCTCCCTTGATGGCAGCGGACAGCTCGTCGAAGTAGAGCCCGGCGATCCGCCGCGAAGCGTGCTCGGCGAGATGGCGGGGCGCCTCGGCCTGGAGGGCGGCCCGCCGGGCCGGGTCGGCGAGGAGCTCGGCGAGGACCGCCGCCAGGTCCTCCGCGCTCCCGTTCGCGAAGGTCCGTCCGCAAGGGCCGACGGCCTCCGGCAGGCCGCCGCCCCGCGAGGCGACGACCGCGCAGCCGCAGGCGATCCCCTCCAGGGCGACGATGCCGAACGGCTCGTCGTAGCGCGAGGGGACGACCAGGACGCGGTGCCGGTTGAGGAGCCGGACGAGCTCCTCCCCGGTGCGGGTGCCGAGGAATTCGACCTGGCCGGAAAGGCCGAGCCGCGCGGCCTGCTCGCGGAGGCGCGGCGCCTCCGGACCGTCGCCGATGACGGTGAGCCCCGGCCGCAGGCCGCGGCCGGCGAGGTGGCAGAGGGCCGCGAGCAGGACGTCCACCCCCTTGTCGGAGACCAGCCGGCCGAGGAAGACGAGGTCCCGCGAGCGTTCCACGTCCGGGAGGATACGGAAGAGGTGGTCCCTGTAGGGGTTGGGGATGACGACCGAGGGCGACCCCAGATCGGCGGCGATGCCTCGGGAGACCGAGATGGAGGAGACGGCGAAGCGCAGGAGGAAGCGCTTCAGCCGGTCCTGCCAGGCGATCCGCCCGTCCCCCTGGCGGTACCAGCTATGGTGCGAGACGGCCCAGGGCCGGCGGACGAGGAGGAGCGGCCAGAGACCCCGCAGGCTGACGTTCGCCTGGTAGTAGAGGTCGCACCAGCGGGTCCAGCGCAGCAGCTCACGGCGGCCGGGTTGGCGGACGACCGGGTAGGGGAGCTCGCCATCGGCGCCGTTCCCCGCGGTCCGGGTCACGACGACGACCTCGCAGCCGAGCCGCACCATGTCGGCCGCGAACTGGGCGACGTTGAGCTCGAGCCCGCCGACCTGGGGCAGGAAGGCGGGCGAGTAGATGAGGAGCTTCATGGCGCTGCTCCCGCGGCGAGGAGGAGGTCGCGGAACGACTCCGCCTGGCGTGCGATGGAGTGCCCAAGGTACCAGGAGCGGGCCGCGCTGGCGAGCGCTTCGAGATCCCCCTGCGAGGACCGCGGCGAGCCGGGCTCCCAGTAGGGCGGGGCGAGGGCGCCGTTTTCCCCCCGGTGCGGCGGCCCGGCGCAGACCGGCAGCAGGCCGTGCGCGCAGTAGGCGGCGAAGATGGTCGACTTCGGCAGGAAGCCCGGCGGGTAGGCGAGAAACCCGGCGAGAGCGCCGAGCATCCGCTCGCCGACCGCGCCGGCGGGGAGCGGCCCGAGGCTACGGACGGGGATGCCGTCGACCGCGGAGGGGACCTCCCGGGGCGGGCCGATGTCGAGGATCTCCTCAATGTCGAGAGCATGGCAGGAGGCGGCGAGCGCCTCCCGCGCCGGTCCGTAGGCGCGCCCGCGGACGCCCGTGCCGCCGAAGACGAGCAGCCGCCGCTGGCGCTCCGCCAGGGCCGGCACCGCCGCCGGCTCGCCCACGGTGGAGAAGACGGGGGTGACGACGACCTCCCCCCGGGGCCGGAAGCGGGAGAGCATCCGGCCGTAGAGGTCGAGGCTGGTGGCGACGCGGTCGCTCGTTCGGGCGAGCACCGCCGCGAGCCGCCGCTGCAGGGGAGAGAGCCAGAAGGAGCTCCGCCAGATAGGGCCGGTGGCGTAGACCTCGTGGAAGAAGGTGACCAGCCGGCGTTCCCCCCGCTCTGGTACCCCCTCCCGCCAGCGGCGGAGGTCGCGCACCAGCCCGGCCGGACAGCCGCGGGGGTGATAGGCATAGCTCACATAGTGCAGGAGGCAGGTCGGCGCGTTGAGCTTCGCCCCGGCGAGGTCCCCACCCGCCGCCACGAGGTCGCTCGCGATGCCGCAGCACCGGGAGAGCTCGGCGGCGAGGGCCTCGGCATAGGCGACGACACCGCCCATCGCCGGTTCGCTCCGCGGGACGACCTGGACGATCCTCACGCCGCTCTTCCTCGCAGCTCCGCGAGCCAGGAGGCATAGGCCGTCTCGGCGGCCGCCACGGCAGGGCCCCAGCGCAGGGTCTGCACCCGCCGGTGGCCGCCGCGGGCGATCCGCTGCCGCAGATCAGGGGTGGAGGCGAGGGCCTTGACGGCCGCATAGAGCGACGGGGAGTGCGTTTCGAGCAGCATCGCCTCCTCGCCGTGGCGGAGCCCGGCGGCGAAGCCGACCGGGGTGGCGACCAGGGCGCAGCCGCAGGCCATGGCCTCGGCGGCGGTCAGGCCGAAGCTCTCGTAGAGCGAGGGCAGGAGGAGGATCGAGAAGGACCGGTAGAGAGCCGGCAGCTCCGTCTCGCGGTCGGCGTGGGGGACGACCGCGATCCGCGGCAGGACGTCGGCCGGGAAGTGCTCGGCGGCCTGGAAACCGTCGCCCACGCCGACGAGCGTGAAGCGCCAGCCCGGCAGCTCGCGCAGGAGGCGGGGGATGTCGCGTTCGAGGAGGGCGGTTCCCTTGCGCGGGATCCAGGAGCCGCAGAACCCGAGGGCCGGCCCTCGCTCGGGCTCGAACGGCAACCCCAGGAAAGAGTCGGGGAGCGGGTTCTCGATCGCCAGCACCCGGTCCGGCGGAACGTAGGCCTGGCGCAGGGCATATCCCCGGTCGTACTCGGCCACGGTCAGGATGGCGTCGGCGTAGCGGAAGCCCAGAGCGGCGAGCCTGCCCAGGCTGAGCTGATACCAGCGGCCGCCGCTCTCTCCCGCTGCCGCGGCCCGGAGGACCTCCGCGCAGTGCGGCTCCAAGCCGTTCGAGTGGCAGACGAGGAGGAAGCGCCGCCCCGGCCAGCGGGCGAGGAGGAAGAGGGCGAGCCAGGCCTCGCCGCCGTAGAACTCGAGGACGTCGTACTCCGAGCGCAGCAGGCGGCCGATGCTCGAGAGCGCCATTCCCAGGGCCTGACGGTAGCGGATGGCCCGCCGCCAGATCCCATGTCCGGGCTCGTAGTCGGCAGGGCCGCGGAGCTCGACCGCGTGACCGCGGGCGCGGAGGCCCGCCGCGTAGCGGAGGGCGACGTAGCCCGAGCCCAGGGCGTCGTCGAGCGGGCAGTTGCTGTAGGTCAGGAGCCGCACGGGGAGCTCTGGAACCGTTCGGGTTTACGGGTATCGCACACGACCCAGAAAGGCTCGGTCCAGAGCCCCTCCCGGCAGGCGGCAAGAAATCCTGGTAAATCCTTGACGCGGGCCACTCCCGCCCCGAGCCAATATCTGGTTACGAGCTTTTCAAGGAAGCGGCCGGGGGCCGAATGCGTGTACGCCTGGACGCCCGCGTAGTGGGTGGCGAGGCGATCGAAGATCTCGTCCAGTGAGGTGGGAGGGGCCAGGAAGGCGGGATGGACCTCGATGAAGAGGACCGGATGGTGCTCGCGCAACAACCTCTCGGCCCCGGCGAGGACATGACCCTCGTAGCCCTCGACGTCAATCTTGATCAGTTCGACCGGACCATTGAGGACCGAATCTAGGCGGCGGAGGGGCACGGTCAGGCTGCCAGACCCGTCGTCGGCGACCTTGCCGTTGATCCCCGGATGGAGAGAGACCTCGCTGTCCTCGCTGCCGGCGGCGAACGGCAGGATGCGGGCGTTGCCGATCCGATTGTGGCGCAGGTTGCGCTCGAGCTCGGTCAGGTTCTCGGGCTCCGGCTCCAGGCAGCAGAGCGCCCCTTCGCTCCCCACGGCACGCGCCAGGAAGAGTAGGTAGTAACCGATGTTGGCGCCGACGTCGACCACCCGCATGCCTGGTCGCAGGAGACGCCGCAACAGAAATCGCTCGGCAAGGAATCGCTCTCCCTCGAGGAACAGAAGGCGCTGGGCGTTCGAGCGTGAAACGTCCACCAGCAGCCGGTAGCCGCAGAACGGCCGTCCGAGCACCAAGGGGTGGGGCGCACTGCCAAAGAGGCGGCCGGCGAGATCCAGGGTGCGGAAGCGGAACAGGTAGGCGCGGAGCTGCCCGAGCCGGGCTTGCAGGGGGATTTTTTGCTCCTCGATAGCTTCCATCTTAGGTAAGCCGGGCGAGCACCCGCTCCTCGTAGCTCGCGGCGATCTCCGTCCAACTGAAGCGTTGCAGGTAGCCGTTCGCCGTGAGGTCCTCCGGCGGCAGCGGCAGGGCGAAGTCCCGGGGCGGCGGGAACAGACGTAGCGACTGGGGGAAGTAGGGAGCGAGGTCCGCCACCCCGCCGGCTCGAGTGGCGAAGACCGTCAACCCCGACTCGAGCATCTCGTTGAGCGACAACCCCCAACCCTCGACATCACTGGTGAAGAGACCGACGTCATGCTCGGTCAGGAGCTGCGGTAGCTCATGGCGGGGAAAGGAGGGCAGTAGGCGGAGTCGTCCCGTGGTGAGGAGGTCCCGGGGCAGGTTGCGCGCCGCCCCATCGCCGCAGCCTGCGAGGGTGAATGTGTCTGCCGGCCGCGCCGCCGCACGCTCGGCGAGAAAGCGCACCAGGCGCCGTGTCCCCTTCTGCGGCACCCATCGCCCGATCCACAGGAACCGCACGCCGTGGCCCGGCAGGTCGCCTGCCCGGCAGGCACGCCGGGCGCGGATTTCGGCGAAGCTTGCCTGGTCTGCCTGCGACGGCGCATCAAGGTAGCACTCGAGCTTTGCCGTGGTCGAAGGGAAGCGGTGGCGCATCCAGTCGCGCTCGTGGGAGCCGAGGCAGAGTACGACGGCGGCGCGGCGCCAACCGTTGGTGATCGCGGCGGAGACGGCGAGCATGTGCGGCGCTTCAACGAGAAGACGAGGAAGGGAAACGGGCAGGCGGCGAAGCTCGGCCCCTAGGGCGCAGGTGAAGTAACGGAGGTCCGGCTGGACGCTACGGGCCACCAGCAGCCCCTGCCGACCGCTCCGGACGAGCCGCGGCCCGACTGAGACTGCCGGGGTGTCGATTACGTCGAAAGGTGGGCTCTCCCGGAGGAAGGACTCCAGCCGCTGCCGCTGCCAGCGCCAGGAGTTCCAGAACCGGGCCTGCCGCGGCAGCGGTTCGGTCGACCAAGCCATGGCGTCGTGGCCGCGATCGCGGAGGGCAGCCGCGAGATTGAGCGCCATCTGGGCCGCTCCGTACTCGGGCTTGAGCGGGGCGTGGGTGACGACGAGGATCCTCATGTTTCGCGATAGGCGTCGAGGCAGCGTTCGACGACCCGCTCCCAGGTGAACCGTTCCTCAACCCGCCGGCGGGCGCCTGCCGCGAGGCGGGCCCAGAAGGCGGGGTCGTCGCGCAGGCGGTTGAGGGCCGCGCCGATCGCCGTCGGATCGTTGGGCGGCACGAGGAGGCCGCTCTCGCCGTCCTCGACGATCTCCGGGAGCGACGCCGCGTCCGAGGCAATGACGGGGGTGGAGCAGGCCATGGCTTCGACCAGGGCAAGACCGAAGAGCTCGTGCACCCCGGCCGAGCCGTCGGAGCCGACTGGGGTCGGGTGGACGAGGGCCATAGCGCGGGAGAGGAGAGCGACGACCGCCGGATCGGCGAGCCCGTGATGGAATGTCACCCGCTTCCCCTCGGCCGCCTCGGACAGGCGGGCGAGGTAGGCCGGATCGGGGGCCGGGCCGATGACGTGGAGAGGGAGATCCGATGGCAACCCCGCGATCAGGAAGTGGATACCCTTGTGCGGCAGGATACGGCCGAGGAAGACGGCCGAGCCGTCGTGGGCGAGCTCGGCGCGAGCGGGGTAGCGCGCGAGGTCCACCCCGCCATGGATCACCCGATGATGCTGGTTGCGGCCAGGGAGGGAGCGGGCGGCGTAGTCCGAGATCGGCAGGTGGGCGGTGATCCAGCGCGATTGATCGATCTGGTACCCCGGGGTCCAGCCGCCGCCCCCGAGATCGGAGACGAAGACACGGCTCTCCTGGAGGAAGCCCTGG
>JAXDLD010000736.1:0-12324 GCA_034666805.1 Acidobacteriota bacterium | reverse complement strand
CCTGCGGGTCCCGGCACGCCGGCGGGTCGTCGTCAACGACTACGACGAGGTGCTCCCCACCGGGGAGGTCGTGCCCGTCGCCGGCACGCCCTACGACTTCTCGCTGCCGGGCGGCAAGGCGCTCGGGGTGCTCTACTTAGACGACTGCTTCGTGGACCTCGAGGGGTCGACCGCGGGCCAGGTCACGGCGGAGGTCGTCGACCCCGAGGCCGCCTACGGCCTGCGCGTGATCGCGGCCTCGCCTCCGATCCAAGCCATCCAGGTCTATGGACCGCCGGAGAAGCGGTTCATCGTCCTCGAACCGCAGCTCAACTGGGCCGATCCGTTCGGACCCGTATGGGGGTCGGACGTCGACACGGGGATGGCGATCCTCGCGCCCGGCGAATCCTTGACCTACTCCGCCCGGCTGGAGCTGTTCACTCCGTACGACACTCCTTGACACGGGGCGGGAACAGGTGTATAAACCAAGTCCGCTGTGAGGTCAATTAGTGGCTTCCTGGCATCCAAGCCAAAAACGTACGAAAGGGACCCTTTAGCATCAGCGGGTCCCTCTCTGTTTTTGGGGCACAAGAAGAAAGAGAGAAAAAGAGCATGCGCAACACGGGTAAAGTGAAGTGGTTCAACGACGACAAGGGCTTCGGTTTCATCACTCCGGAGGACGGCAGCAAGGATTGCTTCGTCCATCACTCGGCCATCCAGGGCGGCGGCTTCAAGAGCCTCGCCGAGGGTGAGCGGGTCGAGTTCGATGTCGTGCAGGGCACCAAGGGCCCCGCGGCCGAGAACGTCACCAAGATCTCCTAAGCGGAGCCCTCCGCCTCTTGAACCAGCTGGGAAGGGTGGCTCCCGAGAAGTCGATTCCGTAGGGCGCCCGACCAGGTACTTCACTCCGTTCAAGAAAACCGTCGGAAAACGCGGGGCCTATCGGCCCCGCGTTTTCTTTTGTCCTCGCGATAGACTGCCGGACCTATGAGGATCCGGAACATCGCGACACGTCTTCGCCAATCGGGCGGCCGGCTGGCCGGCGGACTGGGGCTCATCGCCCTCCTGGGCTGCGGGGGCGGCGGTGGGCGGACCCCTCTCGTCCTCTACTCGCCCCATGGGCGCGACCTCCTCGCCCTGATGGAGAAGACCTACGAGAAGCTCCACCCGGAGATCGACGTCCGCTGGCTGGACATGGGCTCGCAGGAGGTCTACGACCGGGTGCGCTCGGAGGGGGCGAACCCGCAGGCCGACATCTGGTACGGAGGACCGCAGCAGATCTTCGCCAAGGGCGCCGCCGAAGGGCTCCTCGTTCCCTACCGGCCGGTCTGGGCGGCGGCGATCCCGCCGGAGAGCCGCGGCGCCGGGGATCTCTACTTCGGCCTCTACCGCACGGCACCGGTCCTCGTCTTCAACGCCGCCGCCGTCCCCGCCGGCCAGGAGCCGAGAGACTGGGACGACCTCCTTGCCCCTCAGTGGAAGGGGAAGATCCTCATCCGCGACCCCCTCGCGAGCGGTACGCTCCGCACCCTCTTCGGCATGATCCTCGCCCGCTCGGTGGCGCGGACCGGCGACACCCGGCAGGGGTTCGACTGGCTCCGCCGGTTGGACGCCCAGACCAAGGACTACGTGATGAACCCGGCGCTCCTCTTAGAGCGACTCAACCGCCGCGAGGGGCTCCTGACCATCTGGGAGCTGACCGACGTCCTCTGGCAGAAGAAGCGCGGCTCGCCGCTCGATTTCCGTTTCCCCACCAGCGGCACGCCGGTCATCGACGACTCGATCGCCCTCGTCAAGGGGGCGCCCCATGCCGCCCAGGCGAAGGCGTTCATCGAGTGGGTGGGGACCCCCGAGGCGCAGGCCCTGGCGGCGAGCCAGGCGTTCCGCCTGCCGGCGCGGACCGACCTGCCGCCGGCCCAGCTCCCGCCCTGGGCCCAGCAGGTGCTGCACGACCTCGTGCCGGCCCCGTTCGACTCCCACCTGCTGACCGAGCACGGCCAGGAGTGGATGACCACCTGGGACCGCACGATCCGCGGTCATGGGACATCGGGATAGGACCCCCGGATCGTCCGGAACTTCCGCTCCACAGAGCCGTAGAACACCCCATGCCGGCCTTCCTCCACCTCGATCGGCTGGACAAGAGCTTCGGCCGGGAGCGGGTGCTCCGCGGCATTTCGCTCGAGGTGGCCCAAGGGGAGGTTCTCGCCCTCCTGGGGCCTTCGGGCAGCGGCAAGACGACGGCTCTCCGCACCGTGGCCGGTTTCGAGACCCCCGACTCCGGGCGGATCGTCGTCGACGGGGAGGACGTCACCCGCCTCCCCCCCGCCCGGCGCAACTTCGGCATGGTCTTCCAGCACTACGCCCTCTTCCCCCACCTGACCGTGGGCGGCAACGTCGCCTTCGGCCTCGCCGGCCGCGGGCTCGACCGCGCCGCCCTAGAGCGCCGGGTGGCCGAGTCGCTGGCCCTGGTCGACCTCCCCGGCTTCGCCGAGCGCCGGGTGGGGCAGATCTCGGGCGGCCAGCAGCAGCGGGTAGCCCTCGCCCGCGCCCTCGCCCCCGAGCCCCGCGTCCTCCTCCTCGACGAGCCGCTCTCGAACCTCGACCCCACCCTCCGCGAGCGCACCCGCCGGGAGCTAAGGCGGGCCATCCGGCGGGTGGGGATCACGACCGTCCTCGTCACCCACGAGCAGGAGGAGGCGTTCCATTTGGGTGACCGGGTGGCGGTCCTCTACCGCGGCACCCTGCAGCAGGTGGGGACCCCGGAGGAGCTCTACGAGCAGCCGGCCACCCGCTTCGTCGCTACTTTCGTGGGCCGGGCGAGCGTCCTCCCCGGGCGGTTCGAGGCGGGAGGCGTACGGTTGGACGTCCAGGGGGGGCCGGGGTCGCCGGTCTGGCCCGGGATCGCCGGCGAGCCGCTCGGCGTCGGGGAGCTGGTCGAGCTGATCGTCCGCCCCGAGTCGCTCGCCTTCCGCGAGCCGGGGAGCCCGGGCGCCCTCGCCGGCAAAGTCGTCGAGCGGCGCTATGCGGGTCCCGTGACCTACTTCCTCGTGGCGCTCGAAGCTGGATTGACCCCCACCGAAGTCGAGGTGCTTGCCCCGTCGGGAGCGGCGGCCGAGGGGGATACGGTCGCGGTGGCGCCGGCTCCGGTCGGGCCGATCGTGCCGCGGATCTTCAAGCCCGCCGTGGAGGCCGTCCCGTGAGGAACCCCCGGCGCACCGCCCTCCTCCTGGCGGTCCCCCTGGCCCTCCTCCTGGCCTGGCTGGTGGGCTATCCCCTGCTCATCACCCTCCTCCAGGCGCTCGGCCTTCCCGGCAAGCTGTCGCTCGCCCCCTTCGCCGCCTTCTTCTCCCGGCCGGACGAGTGGATGGCCCTCTGGCGGAGCTTCTGGATCTCCTGCGCCTCGGTCGTCCTCTCGGCGCTCATCGGCATCCCGCTCGCCTTCGTCTTCGAGCGCGCCGAATTCCCCGGCCGGCGGGTCCTGGGGGCGGTGGTGGCGCTGCCCGTCGCCCTGCCGCCGCTCGTCGGGGTGATCGCCTTCCTCTTCCTCTATGGGGAGAGCGGCTTCGTCTCGCGCGCGGTGATGGCCCTCTTCCGGCTGGAGAACCCGCCCTGGCGCCTCGCCGGAGCCGGCGCGATCCTCCTCGTCCATGCCTACTCGATGTACGTCTACTTCTATCTCTTCACCCGGGCCGGCCTCCAGCGCCTGGACGCCGCTCTCTTAGAAGCCGCGGCCTCCCTCGGAGCGGACCGGCGGCGGACGCTCGTCGCCGTCACCCTCCCTCTCCTGCGCCCTGCCCTCGCCGGGGCGGCCCTCCTCACCTTCATGACCGCCCTCGCCTCGTTCTCGGCGCCCTACATCTTCGGCGGCGGCTTCCGGGTGATGCCGACCCAGATCGTCGCCTCGAAGTTGAACGGCGACCTCGTCATGGCCGAGGTGGAGACGGTGATGCTCGCCGCCCTCGCCCTCTTCGGCCTCTGGGGGTTGCGGTGGAGCGACCGGGCGCAGATCGGCGGGGTGGTGGCGGGGGCGGTGCGCGGGGTGGCGCCGGCGCGGCGGCGGCTTGAGGGGGGAGCGCGGATCGGCACCGCGATCGCCGGCTACCTCTTGGCCGCCGTCCTCCTCCTGCCGCACGCGGTCCTCCTCTTGATCTCGCTCGTCCCCCCCTTCACCTGGACGGCCCAGGTGATCCCGCCCGTTTTGAATCTCGGCAACTACCGGGGGCTGGTCGCCGACCCCGAGCACCTGCGCCCGGTCGTCAACTCGCTCTGGATGGCGACCGCGGCGACTCTCGCCGCCCTCGCCCTCGGGCTCGCCGCCGCCCGCCTCGGCCGGCGCCTGGGCGGCCGGATGGGAGGGACCCTGGAGTCGCTCCTCGCCCTCCCCTGGGCCATCCCGGGGACGGTCTTCGCCATCGCCCTCGCGGTGACCTTCAGCGTCCACCAGCCGTTCCTCGGCCGCTTCGTCCTCATCGGCACGCCCGTGATCCTCCCCTTGGCCTACCTGGTGCGAAGCCTGCCGGTGACCGGGCGGGCGGCGCTCGCCGGGCTCACCCAGCTCGACCCGGCGCTCGAAGAGGCGGCCGCCTCCCTCGGGGCCGGCCCGGCGCGGCGGCTCTTCCGGGTGACCCTGCCGCTGCTCCGCCCGGCGCTCGCCGCCGGGGCGGGGCTCGCCTTCATCGCCGCCTTAGGGGATCTCGTGACCTCGATCGTCCTCTACACCTACGAAACCCGCCCCATCGCGATCGAGATCCTGGGCAGCCTGCGGCTCCAGGACCTCGGCACGGCGGCGGTCTACGGAGTCCTCTTGATGGCCGTCTCCGCCGCGGCCTTCCTGCTCGAAGACCGGCGGGAGGCTTGAAGTGACGACGGCAAGGATCGTGATGCCTGCCAGATCCAACCCGCTCCAGCAACTCTGGGTGCTGATGACGACGGCGTTCATCGACCAGATCGGCTTCCTCATGATCGCGCCGCTGATGCCGTTCTACGCCAAGGACTTGGGGGCGAAGCCGTGGATGATCGGCGCCCTGGTCTCCGCGTTCTCGCTCGCCCAGCTCCTGAGCGCGCCCTACTGGGGCCGCTTCTCCGACCGCTACGGGCGGCGGCCGATGCTCCTGATCGGCCTCTTCGGTTCGGCCGTGGCCTTCGTCCTGTTCGCTCTCGCGAACAACATCTGGCTGCTCTTCGCCTCGCGCCTGGTACAGGGGGCGGGGGGAGGCACCACCGGGGTGGCCCAGGCCTACATCTCAGATTCGTTGCCGCCGGAGGAGCGGGCGAAGGGGCTGGGCTGGCTCTCAGCGGCGACCAATCTGGGGGTGATGATCGGGCCCACCCTGGGCTCCTGGCTCACCCACTACAGCAGCCGCGCCCCCGGCTTCTTCGCCGCCGGCCTCTGCCTGTTGAACGTCCTCTTCACCTGGTACTGGCTGCCGGAGACCCGGGTGCGCGAGGCGGCGCTCCCCGTGGGAGCCGCGCCGCGGCCGCGGCGGTCGCTCAAGAGCACCATGGGCGAGGTGCTGACCCACCCCACGGCGCCGGTCAGCTCGCTCGTCTGGGTCTATGCCATCGGCATGATGGCCTTCACCGCCATGAGCGCCATGCTGGCCCTCTATCTGGGGGAGCGTTTCGGGGTCACCAAGGAGACGATCGGCTGGTTCTACCTCTACATCGGCGCCGTCGCGGTGGTGATGCGCGCCATCCTCCTGGGACCCATCGTCCGCCGCTACGGCGAGCTCGCCGTGCTGCGGATCGGCACCTTCACCATGGTGGCGGGCTTCGCCCTGTTCCCCCTGGCCCGCCCCTGCGGCGACCCCTTCTGGGGCTGGACCTGGGGGCCCTGCGGCTACTGGGCGCTCGCCTTCGTGGCCCTCTTCGTGCCCATCGGCACGGCCCTCCTCTTCCCGGCGACGACGGCGCTCGTCTCGCGGCGCAGCTCGAGCGCCGAGACCGGTCAGGTGATGGGGGTGCAGCAGGCGTTCGGCGGGGTGTGCAAGGTGCTGGGACCGCTCTGGGCGGGTTGGGCGTTCCAGCATGTGGGGATCCGCTCCCCCTTCTGGATCTCGGCCCTGCTGATGGTCGGGGTGAGCTTCCTCACCCACCGCCTGAGCGACGAAGAAGGGCGGCTGCGGCGGCCCGCGCCGCACGTCCCCTAACGCGAAAGGCCACGCGCTCGGCGTGGCCTTGAACTTTCAGCCTTAGATTCCAGAAAGGTTGGTTGCGGGGGCAGGATTTGAACCTGCGACCTTTGGGTTATGAGCCCAACGAGCTACCAGACTGCTCCACCCCGCGCCATTTGACTACCCTTCGGCTGCCGCCTTGTTGCCAAGGCGGAAGGGGATAGTCGCACGCGTTGACGGAGTTGTCAAGTCGATCACCCCCGCAGGTGACCGAGGAACCCCTCGACCAGGAGCTCGCGGAAGCGGGCGAGGCGCTCGGGGTCCGGGGCGGCCTTCCGGGCCTCGGCGATGATGACGTGCGGCAGGCCCTCCTCGTCGGCGTAGACCTCATGGCGCTCGATCCCCTGGAAGACCGGCAGCTCGCTCCTCCCCCAAGCGCACCAGCGGGGCTCGGCGAAGCCGCAAGCGAGAAGGGCCTCGGCGAGCATCTCCCGGTTCCAGAGGAACTGGTGCTCCCAGCCGTGGAAGGCGCGGTTGATGGCGAGCGCCGCCTGGCGTTTCACGGCCGGGTCGGGGTCCAGGCGGTAGTGGGTGCTCCAAACCCAGTCGAGGTTGGGGGTCGAGAGGCGGATCCAGCCGTCGTCCGCCAGCACCCGCTGCGCCTCCAGCAGGAAGCCGACCGCGGCGTCGAGCGGCAGGTGCTCCAGGAAGTGCTCGGCGTAGATCGCCTCCACCCCCGAGTAGTCGAGCCCGCGGGTGACGTCGGCGATGACGTCCACCCCGGGAATGGCCTGCATGTCGATGTTGATCCAGCCCGGCAGCCGCTCCCGGCCGGCGCCCAGGTGCAGCCGATTGGGAGGGGGAGAGGGGGCCTGCGGCGGCATTCGGGGCATGGTGAGAGCGCTCCTGGGCATCCAGATTGCTTCTACCTTAGGCGCTCCTGCTGCTCGCGCCCTGTTTCGTATCGTCAAAATGCTTGAGGCGGCGGGACTTTACCGATAACCTTTCACCTGGAAGTTTAACTGAAGCTCGGCTGCGGAGGAGATGGATGTTCCGTATCGAAGAGATCGTCGCCCGCGAGATCCTGGACTCGCGGGGCAACCCCACCCTCGAGGTGGACGTCGTGCTGGACGGGGGGGAGTGGGGGCGCGCGGCCGTCCCTTCGGGAGCGTCGACCGGCAAGCGGGAGGCGCTGGAGCTGCGCGACGGTGGCAAACGCTACAACGGCAAGGGGGTCACCTTGGCCGTCGCCAACGTCGAGGACGAGATCGCCCCGCGCTTGATTGGCATGGACGTCCGCGAGCAGGCGCTCATCGACCGCACCCTGATCGAGCTCGACGGCACCCCCGACAAGAGCCGCCTGGGCGCCAACTCGGTGCTCGGGGCCTCGCTCGCCATCTCCCGGGCGGCGGCCAAGGCGACGAGCCTGCCGCCCTACATCTACCTCGGCGGTCCGGGCGCCACCGTCCTGCCGGTGCCGCTCCTGAACGTCCTGAACGGCGGCGCCCACGCCGACAACTCGGTCGACATCCAGGAGTTCATGCTGGTACCGCTCGGCTTCGAGAGCTTCGCCGAGGCTCTCCGGGCCGGGGCCGAGGTCTACCACACCTTGAAAGAGGTGATCAAAGAGCGCGGCAAGACGACGGCGGTGGGGGACGAGGGGGGCTTCGCGCCCGACCTCGCCTCGAACCGTGAGGCCTTGGACCTCCTCCTCTCCGCCATCGAGCGCGCCGGCTATCAGCCGGGCCGCCAGATCGCCCTCGCCCTGGACGTGGCCGCGAGCGAGCTGGTCGAGAAGCGGAAGGGCGATGGCAAGAAGGGTAAGAAGGAACGGAAGATCACCTATGCCCTCCCGGGGGAGGACAAGAAGGGGCTCACGAGCTCCGACCTGATCGCCGTCTACCGCGAGTGGCTCGACGCCTATCCCCTGGTGTCGATCGAGGACGGCCTGTCCGAAGACGACCGCGAGGGCTGGCGGGAGCTGACCGCGGAGCTCGGCGACCGGGTGCAGCTGGTGGGCGACGACCTCTTCGTCACCAACCCCGAGATCCTCGCCCAAGGGATCAAGGACGGGCTCGCCAACGCCCTGCTCGTCAAGGTCAACCAGATCGGCACGCTTTCAGAGACCCTGGCCGCGGTCGAGATGGCCAAGGCGGCGGGCTACGCCAACATCATCAGCCACCGCTCGGGGGAGACCGAGGACACGATCATCGCCGACCTGGCGGTCGCCACCCGTTCCGGCCAGATCAAGACCGGCGCTCCCTGCCGGAGCGACCGGGTCGCCAAGTACAACCGACTGCTGCGTATCGAGGAGGAGCTGGCTGGAGTCGCCACATACCCCGGGGCCACCGCTTTCCGCCGCTTCACCACTTGAGCGACCGCGAAGCACCCGCCCGGCCGGACTCGCTGCGCTCGGTGCTGGGCGCGGCGGTCCTCTTTGCGCTCGTCCTCCTGGCGTTCGCCAGCGTCAAGAGCCACCACGACCTCGTGGCGGCACGCGATCACGAGCGGCTGCTCCGCTCGACCATCGGTTTTACCGAGCACCGGATCGAGCGCCTGCACGGCCGCATCCAGCAGCTCCGCGGTGATTCCGGCACCCTGGACCGCCTGGCCCGGGAGGAGCTGGGGCTGGTCAAGCCGGGGGACGTCGTCATCGTCCTTCCCGAGGAGCCGGGGGCCGCGAGGCCCGCCGTCCTCCCGCGCGCTCCCGCCATGCCCGCCGAAGTCCTGCCCGCCTCCCTGCCGGAGGCCGCGGCTCACCCGCGCTAGCCGCGCCCGGATGCGCGACACCCAACCGGGCCATGCCAGCGCTACGGCCGGCCGCCGCGCCCTCCTCGCCGCGATCCTCCTCTTTGCCGCCCTCGCCCTCTTCGGCCAGCGCTACCATTGGGTGGAAGAGGCGGGAACGGCGGAGCGGGACGGCTATGTGGCCGAGGCCGAGCAGCTCCTCCACGGCACCCTGCCGCACGACCCGTTCCGGCCGCTCCTCTACCCGCTTCTGACCGCCGGGCTCGCCGGGCTCGTCCGCGATCCGTTCACCGCCGCCCGGCTGCTGTCGAACCTCGCCGCCGCCAGCCTCGCCTGGCTCGCCTGGGCGACCGGCCGGCGCCTCGCCGGACCCGTGACCGGCGCCTGGGCCATGGCGCTCCTGGCGGTCAATCCCAATCTCTGGATCCTCGGCCAGCACGTCACGACCGACATGCTGTTCGCCGCCCTCGGGGCGGCGGCGCTCCTCGCCGGTCTCATCTACCTGGAGAGCCCCGGCATCCAGCCCGCGCTGGGCGCCGGGCTCGCCTTCGGGCTGGCCGCCTTCACCCGCAGCAACGCCGTCTTCCTCCTCCCCGCGCTCCTCCTCGCCTGGGGGCTTCCTCCCGGCCGGCGGTGCCGCCTGGGCCACCTGGGGGCGGCGGCGGGGATCGCGGTTCTCGTCCTCCTGCCGCACTGGGCCCTCCGCCAGGCCGCCTTCGGCAGCCCCTTTCATGATGAGAACTGGAAAAACCTGGCCTGGAAGCTCCACGGCTACCCCGACTGGTCCTACCTCGACCGGGTCCCGTATCGGAATGCCTGGGAGGTGGTGCGGGAGGAACCCGGGGCGGTCGCGAGGGGAGGGATCTCCGAGCTCGCGCGCTTCGCCGAGGGGGGGCTGGCGCAGCTCCTGGGGACCTGGGTCCACGTCCTCCTCTTCCTGGCCGGCGCCGTCTGGGCTCTCCGCACCCGGCCCCGGCCCGCCGGCTGGCTGCTCTTCGCCGGCGCCAGCTTCCTCGCCGCCGCGGCGTTCAGCTTCTTCACCTGGGGTCGGCTGCTCCTGCTTCTCCTCCCCGCGGCCTATGCCCTCGCCTTCGCTCTCTGGGATGGAACGCTCGCGCGCCGGCTCGGTCGGCGGGCTCCGCCGGTTCTGGCCGCGATGGCCGTGATCGCCGCGGCCCTCGTCCTCCTCCTCGGCGTCAAGACCTTCGGCTTCCGCCTGCCGGCGTTCGTGGCCCGCCACCCCTATCGCGAGATCGCGACCCTGGAGCGCTTAGAGGCCGGCCTCCCTCCCGGAGCGCGCCTCGCCGGCACCTCCCCCTTCCTCGGCCGCTACCTCCATCACGAGTACCTCTACGTCCCCGACGCCTTCGGCCCGGAGATCGCGGACCCCGGCCTCTACTACGCCAAGCTCGCCAAGATCCTCTCCGGATCGAAGGTGGCCTACCTGGTGGTGGGAGAGGGGGACCTGCGGGACCGGCCGCCGTCCCTCCTGAGGGACCGGACGCCGGTCGAGTGGCTATCTCCCATACCGCCGAGGGGGCGGCAGCGGGGAGTCGCGATCTGGAGGGTGCGGGTGCTCTGATCTTTGGGTGAGAAGCGGCGAAAGGCGCCCCGCGGGGAGACTGCTCCCGAGGGGCGCCGCCCTTGGATTGGCTCGCGGAAGCGGCTAGGAGATCTTGACGACGTTCTTCGCCTGCAGGCCCTTGGGTCCCTCGACCACCTCGAAGGAGACACGGTCCCCCTCGTTCAGGGTGCGGAAGCCCTCGGCGACAATCGAGGCATGGTGGACGAAGACGTCCGCGCCGCGCTCGCGCACGATGAATCCATAGCCCTTGGTGTCATTGAACCACTTGACGGTACCTTGCTCGGTCATACTCGTTGCTCCTTGAAACAGGTTGTTATTATTCGCCGCTCCGCGCGGCCTTTCCGTCCCGAGAGGCGGGGCGGAAAAAATCGATCTCCACTAAGGTGCCGTCCTGTCCTCGATGCTATGCGGCTCGCGAATCAAGCTGGACGTATGAAGAGGCGCGGATGGATCTGCTGCGGGAGGGAGTTGACGAGGATGTGATCTCTAAGGGCTGCTTCCAACCAAGGCGCCGAATGATGCGAGGAGTATTGCAAGGGAGCGGAAAAAAAGCAAGGGAGGGCCGACCGGGGAACAAGCCCCACTTTTAGCCTACGGATCTACCCCCGTGAGCGTTTTGGGGGGGAGGCGGAGGGGAAGCGTAGTAGGCTAGGTGGCTCCCATGACGGAACCGCCGGAACCGCTCCCCACTCCGCCCGCCCCGGGGGCGCCTCCCTCCGCCCCCGATTCCCCAGCCGGCCCGGGCCGCCGGGACCTCCTCTTCCTCGGCCTCCTCGCCGTCGTCCTCACCTTCGGGCTCTTCCTCTACCAGCGCCGGCTCGATTTCTACGTTGCCGAGGAGGGGTTCCTCTGGTACGGGGCGATCGGCGCGGCCCACGGCGAGGTCCCCTTCCGCGACTTCTACTCCTACGACCCGGGGCGCTACTACTGGGCGGCAGCCTGGGCCAAGCTCCTGGGGGACGGTATCCTCGCCCTCCGCTTCTCGACCGCCGTCTTCCAGGCGCTCGGTCTCTTCTGCGGCCTCCTCGCCGCCTGGCGCCTGACCCACCGCCGCTGGCTCCTGGCCCTCGTGGGCGTCCTCCTCCTCGCCTGGATGGAGCCCCGGAACCGGCTCTTCGAGCCGGCCCTCGCCATGGCGGCGGTCGCCGCCGCCGTCGCCCTCCTCGAAAAGCCGTCCCTACGGCGCCACTTCTGGGCCGGGGCCCTAGTTGGGCTCGGCCTCTTCTTCGGTAAGAACCACGGCCTCTACCTGGGGGTCGCCTTCCTCCTCCTGATCCTCCTCCTGCGCTGGCGCTGGCCGGCATTGGGGGAATCGGGCTTGCCGCGGCGCCTCGTCGCCTGGATCTTGGGCGGTATCACCGGCGCCTCGCCCCTCCTCCTGATGCTCGCCTTCGTCCCCGGCTTCTTCGGGGCCTACGTCGACTCGATCCGCTTCTTCTTCGAGCAGGGGCGGACCAACTTCCCCATCCCCATCCCCTGGCCCTGGCGGGTGGACTTCGCGGACCAGACCGTGACCGAGGCCGCCCGGGAACTGGCGTCCGGGGTCGGCTTCCTGCTCTTCCCGCTCTTCGTCGCCGGGGTGGCCCTCCTCGTCGTCCGCACCCGGCGGGCGGAGCTCCGCTCCCGGGCCCTCCTCATCGGCAGCGGCGCGGTCGCCCTCGTCTACATGCACTACGCCTTCTCGCGGGCCGACCTCGTTCACCTCGCCCCCAGCATCCATCCGCTCCTCCTGGGTCTCGCCGCGGTACCGGCGCTCCTCGCCGGCCGGCGGCGCCTGGCGGTGGTCTCCGCGGCCCTGGGAATGGGGGTCTTCCTGGCCGTCCTCACCTGGTTTGGCATCGTCTACTCGACCCCCTGGTTCAAGGAGCTCAACGTCCATCCCTACCGGCCCTACGTCGT
>JAXDLD010000735.1:0-3480 GCA_034666805.1 Acidobacteriota bacterium | reverse complement strand
CACCCGGATGGGGCTCTCGGTGCCCCGGGTCAGGTTCTTGTCGGCCTCGGGGAGCGGCAGGTTGCGCTCCAGGAAGGGCAGGCTCTCCTTGTAGCGGGTGAGCACCGCGGAGTCCTTCGGGAGGGCGACCGTGACGTAGGCCTCGAAGGCCGCCTTGTAGCCGAAGAGGCCGTCGCCGTAGGTCTCGTAGGGGCCGATCGTCACCTCGACCGGCGCTTCCAGCTCCATCCAGGCGATGTCGCTCGCGAAGTAGTCGTCCGACAGGAAGGCGTCGGCGCGGGTGGTGAGGAAGCGCTTCAGGCTCGCGTTGCCGGTCGCCGCGGCGGCCTCCTTGAGCTCCCGGGCCGCCGGTTCGAGCCAGGTCCGGTACTCCTTGGAGTAGGGGACGGCGACCAGCTCCTTGGGGTTGCCGGGTTTCCTCCGGATCACCGTCACGGTCGAGGTGAAGCGCTCCTTGTCCCCGGGGTGGGCCTTCACCCAGTCCTCGAATTCCTGCCGGGTCATGTCCTCGGGGTAGTAGCCCTCCCCCTCCGGGTGCGGACGGTCGCCGATGAAGGGCTTCGTCCCGTCCAGCCGGTCCCAGGGGCCGAGGTTGATCTCGAAGTAGGCGCGGGCGGCGTCGGCCAGGGGTCCCTTCCGGGCGGCGAGTTGCCGCGCGAAGTCCGGGTTGCCCCCCCAGGCCTGGCGCAGGGCGACCTCGTTCAACCGGCTCGCCGCCTGGACCAGGAGCCCCAGGGCGCGCCGGTCGGCGGGCGAGAGGACGGAGAGGTCGGCGGTGAGCCGGGTGGGCGCGAACTGGGCGAGGCGCTTCTCGACATCCGGCACGATCGCGAGCTCCCGGGTCGTAGCGGCCTTGGTCATCGTTCCCATCGCATCAGCTCCAGAGACGGCGAAGAGCGCCGCCAGGCAGGTAAGGGTCCAACGCATCGGTCCTCCTTTCCATCGCATCATCGCGGGCCTGTATCTTATCCGCGGAGGGCCAGGCCGCCCTACCGCCCCTCTCCCACCGTGGCGCGGGCGGCCAGGTCGAGGAGCTTGCCGCCCTCGACCAGGGTGGTGTGGTGGGGTTCGATCTCGAAGATGAGGACGATCTCCGCCGGCCGGCCGTCGCTCTTGAGCAGCTCGACCAGGCGGGGGAGCAGGTCGGCCTCCCCGTAGGTCCAGGTCTCGAGCGAGAGCTTCCGGGTCTCGATCTGCGGGTGGGTCCCCGAGCGGCCGGGATCCCAGGCGGGCACCGGCTTCTGGGCGTAGGAGAGCCGGGGCGGAGGGCCGAGGAGGACCAGGGCCCGCCCGCGGTCGGTCATGCTGCCGCGCTCCACCCCCTCCCCATAGAGCCGGTCGGCCGCCTCCACCCGCTCGTTGAAGGTCTGGACGAAGGGGTTGCCCGGCTTCGCGGGATCGGGATCGCGCCGCCGCCAGAAGTCCTCGATGAAGGTGATCGCCTCCCGGTTGGTGCGCAGGCGCCGCGCCCTCTTCTCCTCCTCCGGCAGCATGATCCAGTGGGTGGGGCCGTCGGTCAGGCTCTGGACGGCGACCGGCTCCTTCGAATGAGCGAGCGAGTGACACCCCATCCCCAGCCCGGCCAGGAGCGGCAGGGCGGAGATCACGAGTCGGCACCCCGGTTGTCGCCATTGGGCCATGGGGGTTTTGCCGGCCCTAGTGCACGCTGCCCTCCCCACCCACGGGCTCCGGCGCCTCGTGGATGAGGCCGTACGTCTGCTCGTACCGCGCCAGGTTCGCGCTCAGGGCGCCGATGATGCGCTTCAGATGGCCGGGGCTGGTGACCAACCGCGCGGTCACGATGCCCTGCGGAGGCACCAGGTTGATGAAGTCGAGGATGAACTCCTCGCGAGTGTGAGTGATGCGGAGCAGGTTGGAGTAGCGGCCCTTTAGCTCCTCGTCACTGATCTTGACGTTGAGGCCCTGAGCGGGCTCGGTCATCGGGAGTCCTCCTAGCAGTTCAGGGGGCCATGCTATCGCATTCTCCCCTCATTCTCCGGAGACCCGCAGGTAGACCGCGAGGTCCGCCGCGTTAGTCCCCGTGGGCCCGGTCCGGAGGAGACTGTGGTCGCCTCTGGCGAGGGCGGTGTGCGAGTCGTGGCGGAGGAGAGCGAGGCCGGGATCGACTCCGGCCCGCCGCATCGCCTCCCAGCTCCGGCCGTCGACCACCGCCCCGGCGGCGGCGGTCGGGCCGTCCTCGCCGTCGGTGGCGAGGGCGAGCACCGCCTCCTCCTCGCTCCCACCCGCGAGCGCCCGCGCCGCGGCCAGGGCCAGTTCCTGGTTGCGCCCCCCGACCCCGAGCTTCTCTCCGAGGGTGACGGTCGTCTCGCCGCCGAGGACGAGCGCGACCCGCTCTCCCGAGAGGCCTCGCCCCCGCGCTACGATGCCGGCGCCCGCCGCCGCCGCCTCTCCGGCGAGGTCCCCTTCCATGACCGTGAAGCCCAGCCCGCGGAGCGCGGCGGACACCGCCTGACCCGCGCTCCGCACCCCGGCGAGCAGCACCGCCTCGACCCTCCCGAGGGCGGGGTCGCCCGGCTTGACCGTCTCCGGCCGTTCCCCCCGCGCCCCGGCGGCGAGGTGGGCGCGGACCGCCGCCGGTACGGTGAGACCGGAGAGCGCGGCGAGCGCCTCCCCGAAAGTCGAGGGATCGGCGGTGAAGGGGCCGGAGGCGAGGACCGCCGGGTCGTCGCCCGGAACGTCCGAGAGGAGGAGGGCGAGGACCGGGCCGGAACCGGCCCGGAGCGCGCCGCCCCCCTTGAGCCGGGACAGGTGCTTGCGCACGGCGTTCACCCCCCCGATCGCCACTCCGCCGCTCAGGAGAGCGCGCTGGGTGGCCGCCAGGTCGGCCAGGGTGAGCCCGGGGGCGGGCAGCTCGACCGCTGCCGAAGCGCCCCCCGAGACCAGGGCGAGGAGGGGTTGATCCGTGCTCAATTCCGACAGCCAGGCGAAGAGCCGCTCTCCAGAGGCAACGCTCGCCGCGTCCGGCAGGGGATGGCCGCCCGAGAGCTCCTCCCAGCCGGGAAGGGCGAGAGCCGGGCTGGTATGAGGACGGAGGAGCAGCCGCCGGCAGTCCGGGGAGAGGAACGGTTCGGCACCCCGCGCCATCGCCGCCGCCGCTTTGCCGAGGGCGACGACGGCTCCGAAGCCCCGATCCTCCCGCCGGGCGAGCTCCTCGGCAACGAGGCGCTCGGGGTCGATCGCCGCCAGGGCGACCGCGACCAGCCGGCGGGCTAGTCGGTCGAGTCGGTCGATCCCCATTCGACGCCGCCGCCGAACTCCCAGCGATGCTCCGGGAAGTAGACCCCGATCCCCCCGGTCCGCGCGGTCACCGTGAAGGAGAGGGCCTGCTTCCTGTAGTCATAGGGGGCGCCGTCCCGGGTATGGACGGCGACATCGACCCGGTACTCGCCGGGGGCGAGGCGCAGCGCCGGGCAGGCGATCCGCACCGTCGTCTCCCCCTCGAAGCGGCCTGGGACGTAG
>JAXDLD010000734.1:0-4375 GCA_034666805.1 Acidobacteriota bacterium | reverse complement strand
CCGCCGGCGGCCGGGCCCCCCCGCCCGGCCGCCGCCACCGCCACTCCGGCCGGGGCCCTACCCCCGGCCGGAGCTTCCAGACCCGAGAGCCAACCGGAGAGACGGTCTTGGCGCTCATCCGCCAGATGCTGGTTGGATACAGGAGAAGCGTAGCGGGGGAAGATTACGGAGGACATTACGGCCCTCTCAAAGAGCCCCTTGCCTCCCCCCCTCCCCTCGGCATACCTTGAAACCATGACGCGCTTCGAACTGGAGACCGACCGTGACGACGAGTTTGCTCTCGAGGAGCGGAAGAAAACCCGCCGGCCGAAGCGTTTCAAGGTACTGCTCCACAACGACGACTACACCAGCATGGAGTTCGTCGTCCACGTCCTCGTGGAGCATTTCAGCAAGCCGCCCGCCGAGGCCACCGCCATCATGCTCCAGGTCCACCAGAAGGGGATGGGGGTCGCCGGCATCTACTCGCGGGAGGTGGCCGAGACCAAGGTGGCCGAGGTGACCGAGGAGGCGCGGGAGAACGGCATGCCGCTCAAGCTCACCGTCGAGCCCGAACAGGAAGGAAGAGACGAAGAAGAATGAAGCTCTCCCAGGATCTCCAGATCTCGCTCACCGTCGCGGTCTCCGAGGCCGGCCGGCTGGGCCATGAATATACGGGGCTGGAGCACGTGCTCTACGCCCTGACCTTCGACGACGAGACGGCCAAGGTCCTGGAGCACGCCGGCGCGGACGTCAAGAAGGTGCGCGACGAGCTCGCCCACTATCTGGAAGACGAGCTCGAGCCGGCCGGCAAGCGGAAGCGGAACCGTGAGCCGCGGCTCACCCTGGGGGTCCAGCGCGCCCTGGGGCTCGCCGCCGCCAAGGTCGAGTCCTCGGGCAAGGAGGAGATCCTGGGCTCGGACGTCCTGGTCGCCATGTTCGACGAGCCCGACTGCTACGCTGTCGGGATCCTCGAAGGGCAGGGGGTCACCCGGCTCGACGTCGTGAGCTACCTCGCCCACGGCGTCTCCCACATCCACCCAGCGGGCTTCCAGGGCGGGCTCCCGGCCCACCCCGCTAACTCCGGGGAGGAGGACGAGGAGGGCGGCGGCGGGCGGGCGGGCGCTCCCGCGGATGCGCTCAAGGCCTTCACCCAGGACCTGACCCTCCTCGCCAGCCGGGGCGGCATCGACCCGCTCATCGGCCGGGAGAAGGAGGTCCTCCGCACTCTCCATATCCTCCAACGGCGGAGGAAGAACAACCCCATCTACGTCGGCGACCCGGGGGTGGGGAAGACCGCCCTGGTCGAGGGCCTCGCCCTGCGGATCGCCAAGGGCGAGGTGCCGGAGGCGTTTAAAACCACCAAGGTCTTCCGTCTCGACTTAGGGTCGCTCCTCGCCGGCACCCGCTACCGCGGCGACTTCGAGAACCGCTTGAAGGCGGTCCTTATGGCGCTCGCGGCGGAGAAGAGCCCCATCCTCTTCATCGACGAGATCCACACCGTGGTGGGCGCCGGGAGCGCCGGCCGCGGCACCATGGACGCCTCGAACCTCTTGAAACCCGCCCTGCAGTCGGGGACGCTGCGCTGCATCGGCGCCACCACCTGGGAGGAGTTCCGCCAGACTTTCCAGAGCGACCAGGCCCTCGCCCGCCGCTTCCAGAAGGTCGAGATCACGGAGCCCTCGGCGGAGGAGACGGTGAAGATCTTCAAGGGCCTCCAGGAGCGCTACGAGAAACACCACGGGGTGACCTACACCGGCGAGGCGATCACCGCCGCGGCCGAGCTCGCCGAGCGCTACATCCGCGACCGCCGCCTGCCGGACAAGGCGATCGACCTCCTCGACGAGGCCGGCGCCGCCGTCGCCCTGGCGGCCCCGGCCGGCGATCCCGCGGATGCCGGCACGAGGGTGGTCGACGTGCCGCACTTGGAAGAGGTGCTCGCCACCATGGCGCAGATCCCGGCGCGGCGGGTCAAGGGGGGCGAGAAGGAGCAGTTGAAGCGGCTCGAAGAGGAGCTCAAGGCCGTCGTCTACGGGCAGGACGAGGCGATCGAGCGCCTGGGCTCGGCCATCAAGGTGGCGCGGGCCGGCCTCCGCGATCCCCAGAAGCCCATGGGCTCCTTCCTCTTGACCGGCCCCACGGGGGTCGGGAAGACCGAGGTGGCGAAGCAGCTCGCCGCCGTCCTGGGGGTCGCCTTCCTGCGCTTCGACATGAGCGAGTACATGGAGCGGCACACGGTCTCCCGCCTCGTGGGCGCCCCCCCGGGCTACGTCGGCTACGACCGCGGCGGCCTCCTGACCGAGGCGGTGGCCAAGAACCCGCACGCGGTGCTCCTCTTGGACGAGATCGAGAAGGCGCACGAGGACGTCTTCAACATCCTCCTCCAGGTGATGGACCACGGAACCTTGACCGACACCAACGGCAAGCCGACCGACTTCCGGCACGTCATCCTCCTCATGACCTCGAACGTCGGCGCCCGGGAGATGGCGCAGCGGGCTCTGGGTTTTGGCAGAGGGGGCCACGAGCACGGCGAGATCCTCCCTCTCCACGTCCCCCTGGACGAGAAGAAGGCCGAGGGGGACAAGGCGGTCGAGCGGCTCTTCTCCCCGGAGTTCCGGAACCGGCTGGACGCCCGGCTCCAGTTCCGCCCGCTCTCCCCCCTGGTGATGGGGAGGATCGTCGAGAAGTTCGTCCGCGAGCTTTCCGTCCAGCTCGCGGCCAAGGGGATCACGATCGAGCTCACCCCCCCCGCCCGCGACCTCCTGGCGAAGAAGGGCTACGACCCCGCCTTCGGCGCCCGACCCCTGTCGCGGGTAATGGAGGACACGGTCAAGCGGCCGCTCACCGAGGAGATCCTCTTCGGCAAGCTGGAGAACGGCGGCACCGCGGTGGTGGACGCGGAGGGGGAGGAGGTCGTGCTGCGCACGGCGGCACGGCCCGAGGCGGCGGAAGCCGTCTCCTGACCGGGACCGTCTCCCTCCTCTTGGATTCCACGGTCCGCACCCTCGACGCGGCGCTCGCCCACCGGGTCGCCGACTCACCCGATGCCCTGGCCTTCGCCGCCGGCGGCGAGCACCTGACCTATGGCGCGCTCCAGGCCGAGGCGGAGGCCCTGGCCGGCGGTCTGGCCGGCCTGGGGAGCGGCCGCGGCTCCCGGGTGGCGCTCCTCCTGCCGGCCGGGCTGGGCTTCATCCGTGCCTTCTTCGCCCTGGAGCGCCTGGCGGCGATCCCCTGCGCCTTCGACCCCCAGGCTCCGCCGGCGACCGCCGCCCGCCGGGCGGCCCGGGTGCGGCCCGGCCTCGTGCTCGTCGACGGGCCGGAGGCGGCCGGGCTGGCGGCGGCCTGCGCCGAGGCGGGGCTCCGCGCCGTCCCGCTCTCCGAGGTGCCGCGCGGCCGGAGGGTGGCAACCGCTGAGATCTGCGCGGAGATCGCCGCCGAGACCGCCGAGGAGGACATCGCCTTCTTGCAGCCCACGTCGGGGACCTCGGGCGAGCCGCGGGCCGCGGTCATCACCCACCGGAACGCCATCGCCTCGCTCCGCATCACCCGCGACCGGGTCGGCCTCGGCCCCGCGGACGTCTTCGTTTGCTGGGTGCCGCCCTGGCACGATCTCGGCCTCGTCCGCTTCGTCTTGGGGCCGGTCTACTTCGGCGCTCCCTGCCACCTGGTGCCGCCGGCCATCCGCACCCTCCCGCTCTGGCTGTGGACAGCCTCGGCGGTCGGCGCCACGGTGACCGGCGCGCCGGACTTCGCCTACCGCCTGGCCACCCGGCTGGTCGATCCCCGCGGGCTCGACCTCTCTGCGCTCCGCTATGCGACCAACGGCGGCGAGCCGGTCCGGCGGAGCACCATCCTCGCCTTCGAGGAGCGCTTCGGGGTGCCGGGGGTCGTCCGGCCCGGCTACGGCCTGGCGGAGGCGACCCTCGGGGTGACCGGCCTCTTGCCGGGAGAGCCGCTCCGCACGGACGCCCGCGGCAACGTCTCCTGCGGCCGGCCGCTCCCCGGGGTCGAGGTGCGTATCGCCGGGAAGCCCGATGCGCCCGAGGTGGGCGAGATCCTCGTGCGCGGGCCAGCGGTCTTCTCCGGCTATTTCGAGGCGGAGGAGGCGAGCCGCGAGGCCCTGGAAGACGGCTGGCTCCACACCGGCGACATCGGCACCCTGGACGCCGACGGGCACCTCTACGTCCTCGGCCGCCAGCGGGCCCTCCTGAAACGCGGCGGCGCACCGCTCGCGCCGCGCGAGTTGGAGGAGGCCGCGGAGCGGGTGCCCGGCATCCGAATCGCCGCCGCTGTGGGGCTGCCGCCGGCCGGCCAAGCCGCGAGCGAGGAGGTCGTCGTGGCCGTCGAGGCCGATCCGGCCGCCGCGACGCCCCCGTCGCAGCTCGCGGCGGCGGCGGCG
>JAXDLD010000733.1:0-6319 GCA_034666805.1 Acidobacteriota bacterium | reverse complement strand
CCCTTCTTGGCTCCCGTGTAGAGCTTCTCCAGGGCCTCGTCCAGGCTGTCGTGGAGCGAGGCGTCCTCGCCCTTGATCAGGGTGAAGCTCGACGCCGCGATCGCCTCGAGGCCGATCGCGTTCTGGGCGAGCGCGCGGTACTCGCCGCTCGTCACCAGGCTCCAATCGATCTTCACCTCGCGCTCGACGCCGTCGCGCTTCGAGACCAGCGAGATGAAGCCGGTTCCGTGCTCCTCGTCCTGGCCGACGATGACGTTGCCGTAGCCCGAGGCTTGGAGCCGCTCCGCCACCCGGGCGAGCCGCTCGGGGTCGCCGAGCGACCCCTTGTCCTTGATGTCGCCCTTGAGGGCGGTTTTGAGCGCATCGGCCGGCCAGCCGCGGGAGACCAGCTTGTCCAAGTGCTGCCTGAAGGATTCGACCTTCTCCAGGAACTGCGCCAGCCGCACCCCGGCCAGGCGCTTGCTGCTGCCGCCGTTGGCACCGATATTATCGTTCACCGTCACATCGACCTCCCAGGCGTCCTGGATGCGCTGGACGAGGAGGGCCTGGTACTCGCGGTCGTCCTTCAAGTAGGTCTCGCTCTTGCCGTGCGCCACCTTGTAGAGCGGCGGCTGGGCGATGTAGAGGTAGCCGCGCTTGATGATCTCCAGCATCTGCCGGTAGAAGAAGGTGAGGATGAGGGTCCGGATATGGCTGCCGTCGACGTCGGCGTCGCACATGATGATGAGCTTGTGGTAGCGCAGCTTGGCGACGTCGAAGTCGTCCTTGCCGATCCCCGTGCCGAGGGCGGTGATGATGACCTTGATCTCGTCGGACGACAGCATCTTGTCGAAGCGCGCCTTCTCGACGTTCAGGATCTTCCCCTTGAGCGGCAGGATGGCCTGGAACCGCCGGTCGCGCCCCTGCTTGGCCGAGCCGCCGGCCGAGTCGCCCTCGACCAGGAAGAGTTCGGCCGCCTCGGGGTTGCGCTCGCTGCAGTCGGCGAGCTTGCCGGGGAGGTTCGAGGCGTCGAGCGCCCCCTTCCTCCGGGTCAGGTCGCGGGCCTTCCGCGCCGCCTCGCGGGCGTGGGCGGCCTCGACGCACTTCTCGACGATCCGCTTCGCCTCGCGCGGGTTCTCCTCCAGGAAGCGCCCGAGCCGCTCGTTGACCACCTGCTCGACCCACCCCTTGATCTCCGAGGAGACCAGCTTGTCCTTGGTCTGGGAGGAGAACTTGGGGTCTTTGATCTTGACCGAGACGACCGCCGTCAGCCCCTCGCGGACGTCGTCGCCCGTCAGGTTCTCCTTCAAGTTCTTCGACAGGCCCGACGAAGCCGCGTAGGCGTTGATCGTCCGGGTGAGAGCCGACTTGAAGCCCACGAGATGGGTGCCGCCGTCCCGGTTGTTGATCGTGTTGGTGAAGGAGTAGAGGAGCTCCTGGTAGCCCTCGTTCCACTGCATGGCGACGTCGACCGTCTCCTCGCCCGTGCCGTCGTCACGGGTGTCGAGCAGGTGGACCGGCTTCGGGTGGAGGGGCACCTTGTTGCGGTTCAGGTGCTCGACGAAAGACGAGATCCCTCCCGCGTAGGCGAACTCCATCTCCTTGTCCGTGCGCTCGTCCTGCAGCCGGATGTAGATCCCGCGGTTCAGGAACGACAGCTCGCGCAGGCGCTGGGCCAGGGTGTCGAAGTGGAACTCCAGAACGGCGAAGATCTCGGGATCGGGCCAGAAGCGGACCTTGGTGCCGGTCTTGGCGCTCTTGCCGATCGCCTGGATGGGGGTCTCGGGCACCCCCTGGTGATAGACCTGGAACCAGACGTTGCCGTCGCGCTTGATCTCGAGCTCCATGGTCTCCGAGAGGGCGTTGACGACCGAGACGCCGACGCCGTGGAGGCCGCCCGAGACCTTGTAGGAGTTCTTGTCGAATTTTCCGCCCGAGTGCAGCTCGGTCATGATGACCTCGGCCGCCGAGCGCCCCTCGCCCTTGTGCATGTCGACCGGGATGCCGCGCCCGTCGTCCTCCACCGAGACCGAGTTGTCGCTGTGGATGATGACGTCGATCCGGTTCGAGTATCCGGCCTGCGCCTCGTCGATCGAGTTGTCGACGAGCTCGAAGACCATATGGTGCAGGCCGGAAGCGTCATCGGTATCGCCGATGTACATCCCGGGGCGCTTGCGCACCGCCTCCAGGCCCTTCAGTACCTTGATGTTTTCAGCTGTGTACGTCGGTTCTTCTCTGGTAGCCAAACCGGGTCTCCACTCTGCTCTAGGGTGATCGCACCCCTCGATGGAAGGAGGGGTGGAAGATTTGCAAAGTATAGCACGAAAGGCCCCCTTTTAGGAGGCCCTAGTCTGTTGAAAATTCAGGGCTTACGGGCTGAAATCGGGGCTTTTGGAAGAATGCCCTAGAGGAGGGTGATCCGGCCCTCTTCCACCTGCCAGAGGGTGCCCACCGGGAGGGTCAGCCAGACCTGGGGCCGGTTCGAGCTGGCGAAGAGCTGGGCCGCCCCTCTCTCTCCGTCGGTGCCGCCCTCGCCGCCGGTGAAGACCCCCCAGACCGCGGCCAGGGTCGGGGGAGCGAGCTCGGCGTCGATATCATCCAGAAGGTATACGGGCCGTGTCCCGGCGGCGTCCAGGACCCGGCCGTGGGCAGCGAGGAGGAGGAGGGCGAGAGCCTTTCTCTCGCCGGCCGAGGCGACCCGGCCGACCTCGTGCTCCCCCCAGTGGATCTCCAAGTCGTCCCGATGCGGTCCCAGGAGGGGGAGCTGGCGCTGGCGCTCGCGGTCGGCGATCCTCTCGAAGCTCTTGGCGACCGCCTCCGCCCCTTCGAGCCCGGAGGCCGGCGATGGGCGGTAGGCGAGCTCGACCGGAGGGAAGGAGAGCCCCGACTCGGCGAGGACCTCCTTCAAGCGCCCGGCGAGGACGTCGACGTAGGCCTTGCGGCGGGCGATGAGCTCCGCCGCCACCCCGGCCAGGAGCTCGTTCCAGGCTTCGAGGCCGGGGCCGCCGCTCGCCAGGAGCCCGCGCTTCTGGCGCAAGGCCTCGCGGTAGCGGCCGAGGATCGAAAGAGCCGTGGGGCGCAGGCCCACCACCCCGCGGTCGAGGAAGCGCCGGCGCAGGCGGGGAGCGCCGGAGAGGAGCTCGACGTCCGCCGCCGCCCAGGAGACGACGGGGAGCGCCGCCAGGTGCTCGGCCAAGGGGGCGTTCCTGCCGTTCACCGTCCGCAGCCGGAAGTCCCGGCCATAGGCGACCTCCAGCCGGGTCCGGGCGCCGTTCGTCACCTCCCCTTCGAGGTGGAAGAGATCCTCGCCGTGACGGATGCAGTCGGCGATCTGCTTCGTGCGGAAGCTCTTGGTCGTCGCGAGGACGTAGACCGCTTCCAAAAAGCTCGTCTTCCCGGCGCCGTTGCCGCCCAGGAAGAGGTGCGATCCCGCGGCGGGGCGGAGCGCGAGCGGGGCGAGGTTCCTGAAACCGTTGGCGGTGAGCTGGACGAGCACAGAGAGGCAGGATAGCGCGCCTGGAAGGCCGCATCCGATCCGATTCAGATCCGGCTCAGATTCGCATGGGCATGATCACGCAGAGATAGCGCTCGTCCGGGCCGTCGACCGGCCAACCCACGCATTGGGTGTTCTCGTCCTTGAGCTCCAGGCGGACCCGGTCGGTGTCGACCGCGGAGAGGAACTGCGAGAGGTAGTCCGGGTTGATCCCGAGCCGGAACTCGGGGCCGTCGTAGCTGCACGGCACCTCCTCGATCGCCTCGCCTAAATCCGGGTTGGCGGCGGAGATCACCATCTGGTCCGCGCCGAACTGCAGCCGCACCGCCCGCGCCCGGTCGCCGGTCAGGAGAGCCACCCGCTGCACGGCGTCGGCCAGGGGCTTCCTGTCGAAGAGGATCTTCTTGTCGTTGTCCTTGGCGATCACCCGCTCGTAGTCGGGGAAGGTCCCCTCCAGGATGCGGCAGATCAGCTCGCGCCGGCCGAGCTGGAAGGAGAGGTGGTGCTCGCCGCGGCGGTAGGAAAGGTTGCCCTCGCCCTCGATCCGCTGGAGCTCCTGGAGGGCCTTCCGGGGGACGAGGACCGAGTCCTCCTCGGCGCTCGCCTCGAGGCCGTCCTCGACCAGGGCCAGGCGGTGGCCGTCGGTCGCCACCATCTCAAGCGAGCCCGCCTTGAGCTTCAAGAGAGCGCCGTTCAACTGGAAGCGGGACTCTTCGGCCGAGACGGCGAAGAGGACCTTGGCGATCATCCGCCGGAAGTCCTGGAAGGGGATCAAGACCGCGCGCTCCTCGTCCACCGCGGGCAGGCTCGGGAAGTCCTCCGCCGCCAGGCCGTGCACCTTGAAGCGCGACCGGCCGGCGCGGATCGACAGCACCTTCGGCTCCTCCTGGACAAGGACGACCTCGTCGCCGGTGACGGCGCGGATGATCTCCAGGAACTTCTTGGCCTGGACGGCGATGGCGCCGTCCTCCTTGACGTCGGCCTCGCACGAGGAGGTCAGGGAGACGTCCAGGTCGGTGGCCGCCAGGTGGAGGCGGTCTTTCCTCGCCGTGAGCAGGATGTGCGAGAGGACCGGGATGGTCGTCTTGCGTTCGACGATCCCCTGCATGGGGTTGAGCTCGCTCAGGAACTCGCCGCGATTGAGTCGGATCTCCATTCGCCTTCTCCGTACTAGGTGGAGGTGGAATATAGCATAGCCGTAGTCGATAGTAGGCGCTCCGGAAATCCGGAAAACCGGGTCAAGTTGCTGATTTCACGGATTTTGTTTTCCGGGTCCGGCGCCGGATTGGATGTGGAAGGGCTGTGGACCGTGCGGAGGAAAACCCCACCCCTCCGTTTTTTCCGCACGGGAGGCATAGGAATCCTCAACCGTTCCGCGACGGCACCCGCAGGTTTTGCACAGCCGGCGCGAGAGGCTCGCGCCGCTACTTTTGGGTAAGCAAGAAACGTGCTCAGGCGAAGTGCTGCTCGATCGACTTCAGGACCCGGTCGAGGTCGCCGTCGGTTAGCCGGAGCTGCCCGATCTTGTCGACCGAGTACATGACGGTCGAGTGGTGCTTGTCGTTGAACTGCTTGCCGATCTCGGGGTAGGAGAGGGGGGTGAGCTTTTTGAGCAGGTACATCGCCACCTGGCGCGGGAAGGCGATCTGCTTCGAGTTGCCCTTGCTCTTGATCTCGGAGACCTTGAGCCCATAGTGCCGGGCCACGAACTTGGTGATCTCGGCCCCGTCCGGCCGCCGCGAGGAGTCGGGGAGGATGTCCTTGAGGGTCTCCTCCGTGAGCTCGCGGGAGAGCGGCTTGCCGGCCAGTGAGGCGAAGGCGATGACCCGGTTCAAGAGCCCTTCGAGCTCGCGGATGTTCGAGCGCGCCTGGCGAGCGATGAAGTGCGCCACGTCGTCCGGCAGGAGGATGTTCTCCAGGTCGGCCCGGCGCCTCAAGATCGCCACCTTGGTCTCGTGCTCGGGGGGCTGGATGTCGGCGATCAGCCCCCACTCGAAGCGGCTCCGCAGGCGCTCCTCCAGGGTGGGGATGTTGCGCGGCGAGGAGTCGGAGGAGAGGATGATCTGCTTCTGGCTCGTGTAGAGGGTGTTGAAGGTGTGGAAGAACTCCTCTTGCGTCCGCTCCTTGTTGGCGATGAACTGGACGTCGTCGATGAGCAGCACGTCGATCGTCCGGTAGCGCTCGCGGAAGGCCGGCATGCGGTCGAAGCGGATCGAGTTGATGAGCTCGTTGACGAACTGCTCGGCGACGACATAGGCGATCCGCAGCTCCGGGTGCTGGGTCTGGATGTGCGAGCCGATGGCGTGCAGGAGGTGGGTCTTGCCGAGACCGACACCACCATAGAGGAAGAGCGGGTTGTAGCTCTTCGACGGCGACTGGGCGACCGCCCAGGCGGCGGCGTGGGCGAACTCGTTCGACTTGCCGACGATGAAGTTGGCGAACAGGTATTTGCAGTTGAACTGCCCCGGCGCGACCGGCTCAGGGGCAGCCCCGGAGTCCATCGTCACCGCCGATGCCGCCGATGCCGCCAGCGCCGCCGGTACCGCCTTCGTTGGCCTGGCAACCGGCGGGCTCAACGGTGACGGAGGCTCCGGCCGCTCGTCGATCGTGAAGAGCACCTCGAAGCCCTGCCCGCCAAGGCCGGCCAGGGCGCGGTCGACCTGGGGCCGGAAGCCCTCCTCCAGGCGGTGGAGGAAGCGGGAGTCCGGCGCGAGGAGGACGAGCCGGTCCCCTTCCGAGCGCGCCTTCAAGGGGCTGAACCAGGTGGCGTACTCCTCTGGATCGAGCTGCTGCTGGAGCTGTCTTTGAAGCAGGGACCAGAGGGATTTTTCCGGCATCGAAGGGGCT
>JAXDLD010000732.1:0-2740 GCA_034666805.1 Acidobacteriota bacterium | reverse complement strand
CGGCCCCGGCCCGCCTCGCTCTGCAGCTCGCCGAGACCGGGGATACCGCGGCTAGCCGGGAGGGGACGGGCCGGATCGAGCTGCGATTCGCCGATCCCCCCGCCGCCGCCCGCGCCGGGGTGCTCCTCCGGGCCGCCCTCGCCCGGCTCCCCGGGGTCGAGGTGCGGGTCGAGCCGCGGGCGAGCGCCTTCGTCGAGTCGATCGAGCGCACCGGCCGACGGCTGGAGGTGGTGGCCGCCGCCCCGACCCCGGAACGGGCCCAAGGTCTCGCCCGGCGGACGGCCGGCCGCCTGGCCCGAGCCGGGCTGCGGGAGACCGGCGACTGGCAGGACCGGCCCCGGGCCGCCCTCCTCCTCGCCTGGGACCTCCCCCGGCTGGCCGCCCTCGGCGCCGACCGCGACCGTCTGGAGGAGCAGGTGCGGGAGGGGCTGGGGGAACGCACCGCCGGCCGCGCCCGGATCGAGGGCGCCGAGCCCGAGATCCTCGTCCGCCCCACCCAGCCGGAGGAGCCAGCTCTGTTGCTGGTGAGCGCCAAGGCCGGTACCGTCGTCCCCCTGGCCGCCGTCGCCCGGCTCGCTGACGGCACGCGCCCCCCCGCGCTCGAACGGGAGGACGGCCTCCCCGCCGTGCGCCTGGCCTTCGAAGGCGGGGAGCCTGCCGACCCGGAGGCGCTGCTCGCCGCGGTCCCCCGGGCGGCCGGCGAGGAGGTCGCGCTCCGCGGCCAGGCCCTGGAGCTGCGCCGGGCCTTCGGCCAGCTCCGGCTCGCCCTCGTCCTCTCCCTCGTTCTCGTCTTCCTCGCCGTGGCGGCCCTCTACGAGTCGCTCGCCACCCCGCTCGTGGTGATGAGCACCGTGCCGGTGGCCCTGGGCGGCGCCCTCGGCCTGCTCGCCGCCGCCGGGCAGACCTTGAACGTCCTCTCCTTCCTCGGCCTCATCCTCCTGGCCGGCATCGTCGTCAACAACGCCATCGTCCTCGTCCACCGGATCGAGGACCACCGGAAGGCCGGCCGGGGGATGGAGGAGGCCCTCCGCCTCGCCGGGGCCGAGCGCTACCGCCCCATCCTCATGACGACCCTGACCACCGTCTCCGGCATGCTCCCCTTAGCGCTCCTGGGCGGCCCCGGGGTCGAGCTGCGGCGCGCCTTGGCTCTCGCCGTCCTCGGCGGCACGGCGACCTCCGTCTTCGCCTCGCTCCTCCTGGTGCCGGTCCTCTACCGCTTCGCTCGGCGATGACCGGTCCGATCGCCCGGCGGATCGCCACCCTCGCCCTCCTCGTCCTCGGAGGGGTAGCCTTCTCGCGCCTGCCCCTCGACTACTACCCCCGGCGGAGCTTCCCGGAGCTGACGGTCGCCCTCAGCCTGGGGGCGGAGCGCGATCCCGCCGAGGTGGCCCGGGGGTGGGTCGAGCCGATCGAGAGCGCCGTCCGCTCCCTGGGGGGCGTCACGGGGATGGCGGGGGAGGTGCGGTCGGACGGCGCCGACCTCACCGTCCGCTTCGCCCCCGACACCGACCCCGAGCGCAAGGCCGCCCGCCTCGACTCCGAGCTCGCCCGCCTGCGCGCCCTTCTCTCCGACGTTGGCGGCCTCCGGGTAAACCCCGCCACCGAAGAGGACGGCGACTTCCTCGCCATCGTCTGGCTCGCCGGGGTCCGTGACGACGCCGGCGCCCGGGCCGCTGCCGAGGCGCTCCGCGCCGTGGAGGGTGTGCGGGCCGTCCAGCTCGTCGGCGGGAGCAGCGAGGAGGTGCGGGTCACCCTCGCCGCCGGCCTGCCCGACCCCTGGGGCCTGGCCGGCACCGCCTTGGGCGAGGTCCGGCGCTCGCTCCGGGTGCCGGACCTCGGCTGGAGCGGCTGGAGCCAGTCGGCCGGCCGCCGCCGGCCCGTGCTGGTGACCTCCGCGGCGGCTCTGGCCGCCCTGCCCATCCCCATGGGTGGGACGGCGGTGCCCCTGGGTTCGCTCGGCTCCCTAGAGGAGCGACGGAAGGCCCCGCGCTCCGTGGTGCGGCTCCGCGGCCGGCCCGCCCGCGCCCTCTACGTCTGGCGCGGTCACGACGCGCCGCCGCTCGCCGTCGACGGTGCCCTCCGCCGCCGGTTGATGACTCTCCCTGGCGGCATTCGCGGCGAGGTCGGCTGGAGCAGCGCCGACCCCCTCCGGGACCTGGTCTGGCGCCTGGCCCTCGCGGGGCTCTTGGGGCTGGCCCTGGCCGCCGCCATCGGCGCCTGGCGGGCCGGCCCCTCGGGGGCCCTCGCCTTCGCCCTCGCACTCCCCGCCGTCGCCGCCGCGGCGGCCAACGCCTTCCTCCTCGCCGGCATCCCCCTGGACGTGACGACGCTCGCCGCCCTCGCCCTCGCAACCGCCGGCCTCCTCCCCCTGGCCCTCCTCCGCCTGGAGCGCCGTCGTGGCTTTTGGGTCGCCGCCGCCGGCACCCTCGCAGCGGCGGCGTGCGTGCCCGTCGCCGTCGCCCTGGCGAGCGCCGAGCTCGGCCCGCTTCTCGCCGAGCCCGCCCACGCCCTGATCCTCGCCGTGGCGGCGGGGGTGGCGGCAATCGCGATCCTCCCGGTCCCGGCACAGCGGCGCTCCCGGCGGCAGACCCGCCGGGACGGCCGGAGCCTGCTGGCGGCCCGCGCCGCCCTCCGCGATCCCGGTACCGTCCTCTTAGCCGCCACGGCGTTCACCGCCCTCTCCCTCACCCTCTGGGGCGGCGCCCTCGTGCCCCGGCCGGGGAACCTGGAGCCGGACCAG
>JAXDLD010000731.1:0-3331 GCA_034666805.1 Acidobacteriota bacterium | reverse complement strand
GTCGAGCAGGATGATCCCGGGCCGCGGCGAGCTCGCCGGGTCGGCATAGGCGCCACGCCTGAAAAGATAGGCCAGGGCCTCGTCGCCGTCGGAGCAGCGGTGGATCGGGTTCTTGAGCCCCGACTTGCGGAAGGCCCTCTGGGTGGCCTCGAAGTCCTCCGGGCTGTCCTCGACCAGGAGGATCGGTTGATTCGGCGTCTGCCTCATGTCCGTCATGCCCCTCTCTCCAAGGTGAAGTAGAACGTCGTCCCCTCCCCGGGGCTCGACTCCAGCCAGACCCTGCCGCTGTGACGCTCGACGATCTTCTTGACGATGGTCAGGCCCGCTCCCGTCCCGCCGCCGAACTGGTCGCGCCCGTGCAGCCGCTTGAAGATGCGGAAGATCGAATCGAAATGCTTTTCGGGGATCCCGATCCCGTTGTCCCTGACGTAGAAGACCGGCGGGCTCGCCTGCCGGTAGCCGATCTCGACCTGCTTGTCGGGCTTGTCGTTGTACTTGGCGCCGTTAGTGATCAGGTTCCTGAAGATCTCCCCGATCCGCGCCCGGTCGCAGAGCACGGTGGGCAGCGGGCGCGGGATGCGGACCGCCACCCCCTTCTCGGCCAGATGGGGGCCGAGGGAGTCGAGGACGTCCGCCAGGATCTCGTTCAAGTCCACCCGGTCCATGGCGAGGTCGACCCGGCCGACCCGCGAGAAGTGCAGGAGCGAGTCGATCAGCGACTCCATCCGCCGGGTCAGCCGCGGCAGGGTCTCGAGCTTGGACTTGCCCTCGGCGTCGAGCTTGTCGCCATAGTCCTCGAGCAGGAAGACCGAGAAGTTGTGGATGCCGCGCAGAGGCTCCTTCAAGTCGTGCGAGGCGATGTAGGCGAAGTCGTCGAGCTCCTTATTGCTCTGCCGGAGCTCGGTGTTCCTCTCCTCCAGCTCACGCTCCGCCTCGCGGCGGAAGGCGAGCTCCTGCTGGAGCTCGCCCGTGCGTTCCAGGACCCGCTTTTCGAGCTCCTCCTTGGCCTGCTGCAACCGCGCGTCGCGCTCCTGGATCTGGGCGAGCATCTGGTTGAAGGCGTCGACCAAGGTGCCGAGCTCGTCCGAGCTCCGGCGGGTCGCCCGGAGCGCGTAGTCACGGCGCTCCGAGACCGCCTTGGCGGTGTCGGCGAGGTCGAGGATCGGCTCGGAGATCAGCCTTTGCAGCCGGGAGGAGAAGAGGAGCGCCACGAGGGTCGCGGCGAAGAGGACGGCGGTCACCGTGAGAGCCTGGAGCCGCAGGCGGGCGTACATCTCCCGGAGGTCGCTCTCAAGGTAGAGGGTGCCGAGGCGGTCGCCCTTGTAATCGATCGGCCAGAGGAGGATGAAGGCGTTGTCCGCGAAACGGTGGCCCAGAGCCTCCGCGCGGCGCGGGATCCGCCCCGGCGCCACCTGCCGAGCGTAGCGGGCGAAGGGCTGCCCTCCCGTATCGTAGATGCAGGCCGAAGCGATCGCCGTCTTCGCCTTGAGCGCGCTCAAGGTCTCGTTGGCCGCGTTCTGGTCCTTGAAGGACAGGGCCGCGGTCACGTTCTGGGCGGTGATCTCGGCCAGGGTCTCGAAGTCGCGCACCATGTCGCGGCGGAAGCGCAGGACGTCCGAGAGGATGAGGGCGGCGTTGGCTAAGAGGAGCGCGCCGCCGCTCGCCAGGAGGACGATCAGCATCAGCTTGCGGCGGACCGGCAGGTCGCGGAAGACGCCGATGACGCGCGGCATCAGCGGTGCTCCTCCCCCACCACCTTGGCCAGGCGGAGCAGCTTCGAGCTGATCTTGAGCGGCGTCCGCTCGACCGCCGGCAGGTTGACCTCGAAGCGGACCAGCCGGTTGGCCTCCAGGAAGAAGCGGATGAGCCCGCCGTCGGCGAGGAAACGGTCCGCCTCGCCGACGGTGAGCACGGGGGAGCCGCGCAGGCCGGCCAGGACCTCGGGCTGGCGCTCGCGCTGCGCCCGGCTGAGGAAGACCATCTGGCAGCCGCGCAGGTCGGCCTCGCGCGCCACCCGCCGCACGGCGATCGGCCGGCCGTTGACGGTCTCGTTCGCCACCACCTCGTCCAGGCTGCCGCCGAAGGGGTCGTCCCCTCCCAGGACGCAGAGGTTGAACGGGCTCTTCTCGTCGGCGAAGGCGTCCGCCGGCCAGTCGACGAACTTGGTGAAGTTGAAGAGGAAGGCCGCCTTCAAGGTGTACTCGGAGCTCCGCGGCGCCGCGGCGGCAGCCAGGCTGACCGGGGCGGTCGCCGGCCCGGCCAGGAGGAGCACGAGCAAGAGGGGCCGGAACCTTTTCAGAAGCTCCACTGCAACCTTCCGTAAAGGCTGCGAGTCACCTCCTGGCGGGTCGGGCCGGGGGACCCGAACTCGGGATGGTGGGCATGCAGCAGGTTGCGGCCGATGAGCGAGAGGTCGAGGGCCGCGGTCGCCCGCCAGCCCAGGCGGAGGTCGAGCTCGGTGTAGGCCGGCACCTTCGGGGAGGGCAGGGCGTCGGCGTGGCGGAGCCAGGAGTCGAGCTCGATCCGTCCGGGCAGGTCGAGGCTGGTGCGGAGCCAGAGCTGCCGGGCCGGATCGTTGCCCTCGGCCAGGCCGTCCGTGGCGTCGGTGCTCCCCGGCGCCAGGGAGAAGGTCTTGTGCAGATAGGAGAAGCCGGCGTACCACCGCCACCAGGGGAGCATCTGGTAGTTGGCCGACGCCTCACCCCCCCAGGTGTCGGCCTTGAGCTTGTTGGCGAAGAAGATCGGCAGGTCGTTCCCACCGGTCAGCTCCTGGCTGCGCAGGTGGTCGTAGACGTTGTAATAGGTGGCGGCGTCGAAGGTCAGGTTCCGTCGCGCCTCCGTCCGCCAGCCGAGCTCGTAGGCGACCACCGATTCCGAGCGGAACCCGGTGTCGCCGCGCAGGAGGACGAGCGGCCCGCCGTAGAAGCGGATGTCGGTGTCGATCCGGGTCGGGGTGCGGACAGCCCGCGAGACGGCCCCCCAGAGGGTCTGGTGCGAGCTCGGGGTGTAGGAGAGGCGCAGGCTCGGCTGCACCTCGAAGCCGGTGTAGTCGTTGTGCTCGAGCTTCGAGCCCAGGGTGAGGTGCACCCGGTCCGGGAGGAGGGTGATCTCGTCCTGGGCGAAGAGGTTGAGCAGGCTCTCCGTGCGGCGGTCCGGCAGGAAGGCGATCACGGCGCTGTTGCCCACCCGGTCTCCGGTCACCCGGTAGCCGACCCCCCAGACCACCTCCTGGCGCGGGGAGGGGACGAAGTGGTGCTGCAGGTCGACGTCGTAGGTGTCGCGGCGCTCCTCGAAGAGGTCGGGGGTGCGGCGATGGGTGTGGTCGACGTAG
>JAXDLD010000730.1:0-9490 GCA_034666805.1 Acidobacteriota bacterium | reverse complement strand
CCGCGAGACGGTGCACTGGTTCCTCGACGAGATCCAGCTCGTCACGGGCTGGGAGCGCTTCGTGCGCCGAGTCATGGATTCCGAGCAGGTCGAGATCGTGGTCTCCGGCTCTTCGGCCCGCATGCTCTCCCGCGAGGTCCACACGTCGCTGCGCGGGCGCGGCATGGAGACGGTCATCCGCCCCTTCAGCTTCCGCGAGTTCCTCCGTCATCGGGGCGAGGAGCCGGAACGGGAGGCGACGCGATGGACTGCGGCGGAGCGGTCTCTGGTGGAGAAGCGATTCCGCGAGTATCTGCTCGAGGGCGGCTTTCCCGAGACGCAACGGCTCGCCCCCTCGCTTCGTATCGAGCTGCTGCAAGGCTACGTGGACACGGTGCTCTTCCGCGATGTGGTGGAGCGTTACGGTGTTTCGCAGGTGGCTGCGCTGCGCTGGCTCGTGCGCCAATGCCTGCGCAATCCGACCGGGAGCTTCAGCGTGCACAGGCTCCACCAGGATCTCAAGGCCCAAGGGCACGGCGTGGCGAAGGACGCCGTGCATGCCATGCTCGGCCATCTGCTGGATGCGTTCCTGGTGAGCGCCGTGCCGCTGGCGACCGAATCGGAGCGGCAGCGCAACTCGAACCCGCGCAAGCTCTACCCGGTAGACCCGGGCCTGATCCGCGCCTACGACACAAGCGGCCGCTCGAACCTCGGCCACGCCCTGGAGACCGCAGTGCTGAACGAGTTGGAGCGCCGCAAAGCCGAGGTGGCCTACGTGAAGACCGCGGAAGGCTTCGAGGTGGACTTCCACGTCCGCTATCTCGCCGGCGCCGAAGAGCTGGTGCAAGTCTGCGCCGATCCCTCGGCCCCCGTGACGATGGACCGCGAGCTCCGCGCGCTCACCCAGGCCGCGCGTACCGATCCGCGCGCGACACGGCGCCTGCTCGTGCTGACCCGCGATCCGGCGATTCCCATGGAGGAAACCGGGGTCAGCGTGCAGCCTGCTTACGAGTGGCTGCTGGCCGAACCCGATTGATCCTCCGTTGGGTGAGAGCCGATCGAGTTTCCCCGCGAGCTTCGGCGGTCGCCTCCAGTTGCTCCAGGGTCTTATCAGGCATCCGAATCGAGATCATGGCATTCCTGGGCATCTCTCCAGCTCCGTATGACAGCGTATCTCATCGTATCGCGAGCGCCTGCCGGCTCGCCCCCCGGGGGGCAGGCCCAGGCGGAGCGGTCGCGCTCCCTTTCGGCTATCCTTTCCACCATGGCCTACCAACCGGTCTCCCGCGTCGTCAACCTGATCCCGGACGAGGACCAGCGCCTCCACGATCTTTCGCCGGACGAGGCCCGGAGCCTCCTCCTCGCGGAGGACCCGGCGGGCGTGCTCGGCATCTCTGGCTCCTTCGCACTCGTGGCCCAGGAGGGGGTGCGGGTCTGCCTCGCCCGGAGCCTCGACCGGCCGCTTCGATACTTTCTGGCCAAGCAGGCAGCGGGGCCGATGCTCATCGTCGCCGAACGGATCGACGCCATTCGCGAGCGGCTCGAAGCGGAAGGGGCGGGGGACCAGTTCCACCCCTCCTATACCCGGATGGTCCCGGCCCACCATGTCACCGAGATCCAGCTCGTGGGCTGCCCGGACCCCAACCCGGTCTACCGCCGCTTCTTCGATCCGCCCCGGGGCGTCCTGCCGCCGGACCTGGATGTCCTCGGCGAGGCGTACGTCAACGCCCTCTGCGAGGAGATCCGGCTCTGGCTGGATGTCGTCCCACGGCAGGAGCCTCTCGGCCTCCTCTTCTCCGGCGGACTCGACAGCGGTACGGTCCTCCTCTGCCTCCACCACGAGCTCCTCGCCCGGGGGGAGTCGCCGGCCCGCCTGAAGGCGTTCACCCTCGCGGTCGACGGCGGAGGCGGCGATCTTCTGCAGGCCCGGGAGTTTCTCGTTCGCACCGGCCTCGGGCTCCTGGGGGAGGAGGTGGAGGTGGCGGGCGCGGACCTCGACCCCTTCGCCGCCGTCTCGGTCATCGAGGACTACAAGCCGCTCGACGTCGAGTGCGCCACCATGAGCCTGGCCCTCTTCCGGGCGCTCCGCGAGCGTTACCCCGACTGGCGTTGGCTCGCGGATGGCGACGGCGGGGACGAGAACTTGAAGGACTATCCCATCGAGGAGAACCCCGAGCTGACGATCCGGAGCGTCGTCAACAACCGGATGCTCTACCAGGAGGGCTGGGGGGTGGAGGCGATCAAGCAGTCGCTCACCTACAGCGGCGGCCTCTCCCGCGGCTGCGTGCGGGGTTACGCGCCGGCCCGGCGCCACGGCTTCTCCCTCTTCTCCCCCTTCACCCGGCCGCGGGTGATCGCGGTCGCCGAGGCGATCCCCTTCGCCGAGCTGACTAAAGGGTCGCACGCGGCGCTCTATGCGCTAAAAGGTGAGGTGCTCTCCCGCGGCGTTCAGAAGGTGACCGGCATTACCCTCCCGGTCTTCCCCAAGCGCCGGTTCCAGAACGGGGCGGTGCCGCCGGAGGTCTTCGCGCGCCGCTTCGCGATCCCCCCGGTGCGCTACCGGCGCCATCTCTCCGAGCTCTACAGCCCCGGCTAGACCGCGGCCGTAATTCGCACTAACCGCGGCGCGCCGCCTCGATCGCGGCGATGTCGATCTTTTTCATCTGCATCATCGCATCGAACGCGCGCTTGGCGGCAGCGGGATCGGGATCGGTGATCGCTTTCGTCAGGGCGATCGGCGTAATCTGCCAGGACAATCCCCATTTGTCCTTGCACCAGCCGCACTCGCTCTCTTGGCCGCCGTTGCCGACGATTGCGTTCCAGTAACGATCCGTTTCGGCTTGGTCCGCGGTTGCGACCTGAAACGAGAATGCTTCGTTGTGCTTGATCGCGGGTCCGCCATTGAGTCCGAGGCAGGGAATGCTCATCACGGTAAACTCGACCGTCAACACATCGCCTTTCTTCCCGGACGGATAATCTCCCGGTGCGAGGTGCACCGCGTCGACGGCCGAATCGGGAAAGGTCTTGGCGTAAAATCGCGCAGCGTCCTCGGCGTCGCGATCGTACCAAAGGCAAATCGTGTTCTTTGCTGGCTTCACCATGTCACTTCTCCATCGTGATGAGCCACCCGAAGCCGGAGTCAACGATACGCTCGCAGTCGAAGGGCATTGGCTCGGCGGACAATTCCGCGGTCGACTCGGTGCAATATCCATACCGGCGGCCGGCGAAACCTCAACCTTCGGCCGCTTGACAGCCGCCCGCCCCCCTGCGGTACAGTCGTAGCTAGACCGAGAACGCGATGATGCGCCCCACAGCCACCCCCACCGCCGTTGCCGCCGCCGCCCTCGCGTGGCGCTGGTGGGGTCATGCGCATCATTCCGTGACCTAGGGCCGGGCACCGTTCCGGCCGCATGGACCGGGACGCGAGACCGCCAGCCTTACGAACTGCCGCCTCCTTCCGGGTCCGGAAGGAGGTTTCGTTTTGGGCCGACAGCAATCCAGCGAGGAGATCCCATGAGGATCTCGGCCGACCTGCCCACCGGGGTGGCCGCCCTGCTCTTCGGGGCTGCCCGGGAGCGGCGGGAGATGGAGGCGCGGCTCGTCCGCGAGCTCGAAGGGTCGGGCTACGCGGAGGTCATCCTCCCCGTCCTCGACTATGCCGAGCCCTACGACTCCTTCCTGACCGCGGCCAGCCGCGGGGAGCTCTACCGCTTCGTCGACCGTGACGGCCAGCTCCTCGTCCTGCGCTCCGACTTCACCCCCATGCTCGCCCGCCTCCTCGCCCCCCGCCTCGCCTCTCTCGACCTCCCGCTCCGCCTCTTCTACCGCGGCGACGTCGTGCGCTACCAGGAGGAGCGGGCGGGACGGCTGCGGGAGTTCTACCAGCTCGGGGCCGAGCTTCTCTGCCGCGAGGGCGAAGATACGGGGGCCGCCGACCACGAGGCCCTCCGCCTCTTCCTCCGGCTCCTGCTCCAGGGGACGGCGGGACCGGTCGAGGTGGTGCTGAGCTTCGCCGGAGCCCTGGACGAGCTCCTCCTCGGCGCGGCCGGGGCCGAAGGGCCGGCCCGGCTGGCGACCGCGGTCGCCCGGCGCGAGCGGGGGGTGGCCCGGCGGGCCTCGGCGGCCCTCCTGGAGGTGGTCGACGCCGGGGTACCGAAGGACTACGCGGCCCTCGGGCCCGCCGCCGCCGCCCGTCTCGCCGGTCTCGTCGCCCTGCGGGACGACGTCGCCGCCGAGTTTCCGGAGGCGCGGCTGACGATCGACCTCGCCGAGTTCGCCCACCAGGCCCTCCATCCGGAGCTTCTGGAGGCGGTGGGGGAGCGCGCCTACTACGACGGCCTCGTCTTCCACGCCCACGCCGGACCGGCCGGAGTCGCGGTGGGCGGCGGCGGGCGCTACGACCGGCTCTTCCGCGGCCTCGGGGCTCCGGTGTCCGCGGTCGGCTTCTCGCTCGGCCTCGACCGCCTGCTGGCGCCCGGTTCGGCGCGGGTGGCGGCTCCAGTGCTGGAGATCCCGGAGATCCCGGAGATCGCCGAGGTCGCGCCGTGATCCGCCTCGCTCTGCCCAAGGGGCGGAACCTGGGGCCGGTGCTCGCCGCTTTGGCTGCCGCGGGCCTGGTGGCGGAAGGCCTGGGCGAGGCCGAGCTTGGGCGCCGGCTGCGCACAACCCTCCCGGAGGCGGGGATCGAGGCCCTGTCGCTCAAGGACTGGGACCTCCCGCTCTATGTCGAGCACGGGATCGCCGACTGCGGCTTCGTGGGGAGCGACGTTTTGGGCGAGGTGGACGGCGAGCTGCTGGTGCCTCTGCGCCTCCACGCCGGGCGCTGCCGGCTGTCTTTGATCGGCAAGGGGCCGGATCTGCCGGCGCCGGGGAGCCAGGTGCGCCTGGCGACCAAGTACCCGGCGACCGCCCGCCGGATCGTGGCCGAGCGCCCGTGGGGGGCGGAGATCGTCCGCCTCTCGGGCTCGGTCGAGCTGGCGCCGGTGCTCGACCTGGCGGAGATCGCGCTCGACATCGTGCAGACCGGCCGGACTCTGACCGAGAATCACCTGGTCGAGCTGGAGCAGGTTTCCGAGGTGGCCGCCTGCATGGTGGTCAACCGGGCCTCGTTTCAGCGCCACCGGGATCTCCTGAACCGCTGGATCGGCCGCCTCGAAGCGGCGGGGGTCGCCTCATGAGCACGCCTTTTCCCATCGTCAAGCTCGCTTCCCGGGACGGCCGGAGCATCCTCGAAGGCTTGATCCGGCGCGGCGAAGCGGTCCTCGACCGGAAGACTTTGAAGAAGGCCGAGGCCCTGGTCGACGGCATCCGCCAGGGGGGCGACCGCGCCCTCCTCGACGCCGTCCGGAAGCTCGACGGCTTCGCCGCCGAGTCGGTCGCGGACCTCGCTCTTTCGCCGTCGCCCGAAGACGCCGCGGGCGAGGGCCTGCCGGCCGGCTTCGTCGAGGCCTTCGAGCGCGCCCTGGCGGCGGTCGAGCGCTTCCACGCCCCCCAGGTGCCTCCTCCAGGAGAGGGGGGATACCGGATCGAGGAGGAGGGGGTGGAGCTCACGGAGGTCGTCCGGCCGCTCCGCCGGGTCGGCATCTATATACCGGGCGGCCGGGCGAGCTACCCCTCGACGGTGCTGATGACCGCCATCCCCGCCCGGCTGGCCGGGGTTGCCGAGATCGCCGTCGCCACCCCGCCGGCCGGCTACCGGGCGAGCGCCCCCCTGCGCTACGCCCTCGCCCGGCTCGACCTCCGGGAGGTGTGGGGGATGGGCGGCGCCCAGGCGATCGCCGCCTTCGCCTACGGCACCGAGACGATCCGGCGGGTGGACAAGATCGTCGGCCCCGGGAATGCCTGGGTCACCGCCGCCAAGCGCTTGGTGCTGGGGGACGTGGGGATCGACGGGCTCGCCGGCCCCAGCGAGGTGGTGATCGTGGCCGACCCCGTGGCCGACCCGGCCTGGCTGGCGGCCGACCTCCTCGCCCAGGCCGAGCACGACCCGCGGGCGTCGGCGGTGCTGATCACGACCGACCCCAAGCTCGCCCGGAAGGTGGCCAAGGAGGTGGAGGCGCAGCTCGCGGACCTCGAAACGGCAGACACCGCCCGCGAGGCGCTCGCCGCCTTCGGCGCCGCCCTCCTCGTCGCCGACATCGGGGAGGCCCTCGACACCGTCGAGCGGATCGCCCCCGAGCACCTGCAGCTCGTGGGCCTCGAGGCCGAGGGGCTGGCGACTCTCGTGCGCTCGGCGGGGGCGGTGTTCGTGGGGGCGTCGTCGCCCGAGGTCTTCGGCGACTACGTGGCCGGCCCCAGCCACGTCCTCCCCACCTGCGGCAGCGCCCGCTTCGCCTCCGGGCTCTCGGTCGCCGACTTCCTGCGCCGGAGCCACCGGGTCCGCTTCAGCCCCGAGGCCGCCGCTCACCGAGCGGCGGCGGCGGCGGTCCTCGCCGACGCCGAGGGGCTCCCCGCCCACGCCGCGGCGGCGCGCCGGAGGCTGCGATGAGCCGCACTCGCGATATTTCCCGGCAGATCGACCCGGTCGCTTTCGTCCGCCCGGAGCTGCGCGCGCTGCCGGGCTACAACTACGTGCCGGCCGTCGGGCGCTACAAGCTCGACCAGAACGAGGTGCCCTGGGAGCTACCGCGCTGGGTGAAGCGCGAGGTCGCCCGGCGGCTCGCCGACACCGACTGGGCGCGCTATCCGGATTTCCATTCCGACGCCCTGCGCCGCGAGATCGGCCGGCTCCATGGCTGGCCCGTGGAGGGGGTGCTGGTGGGGAACGGCTCGAACGAGATCCTCGCCCTCGCCTTGGAAGCGCTCTCGACGGTCGGCGGCGAGGTGCTGGGGGCGGAGCCCTGCTTCGGTCTCTACCGGATGTTCGTCACCCGGGCGGGAGCCCGGCCGCGCTTCCTGCCGCCCCGGCCCGACCTCCGGCTGCCCCTGGCGGACCTCCGGGCCGAGATCGAAGCCGACCCCCGCCGGCCGCTCCTCCTCGCCTCGCCCAACAACCCTACCGGGGAGGCGCTCGCGCCGCGGGAGGTCGCGGATCTCCTTGACCGGTTGGAGGGGCCGCTCCTCCTGGACAACGCCTACGGCGAATTCTGCCGTCACGACTACCGGCCGCTCCTGGCCTCTCACCCGCACCTCCTCCTCTTCCGCACCTTCTCCAAGGCCTGGTCGCTCGCCGGCCTGCGCCTGGGCTACCTCCTCGCCCACCCCGACCTCGTGCGCGAGCTGATCAAGGTGAAGCTCCCCTACAACCTCGGGCACGCCGGGGCGATCGCCGGCCAACTCGTGCTGGGGGAGGCTCAATCCGCGGCCCGGCGGCGGGTGGCGGTCGTCCTCGGCCGGCGGGAGGGCTGGGCGCGGATGCTGGCCGAGGCCGGGTTCGAGGTCTTCCCCTCGGAGGCCAATTTCCTCCTCGTCCGCTGCTCGTCGCCCGAGGAGGCGAAGCGGGTGAAGACGGGGCTCGCCCTCCGCGGCGTCCTCGTGCGCGAAGTCGGCTCCGGCCCGGGCCTCGCCGGCTGCCTGCGGATCTCGATCGGCGGCGGCGCCGCCCTCCGCGCCACTCGCGCGGCCCTTGCGGAGATCCGGATGGAAGGAGGAACCGCGTGAGCCGCACGGCGACCGTCGAGCGCGCCACGGGGGAGACTCGTATCCGGCTGCGTCTCGACTTGGACGGAGGGGAGCGAAAAATCGACGTGCCGGACGGCTTCTTCGGCCACATGTTGAACGCCCTCGCCACCCACGGCGGCTTCGGGCTCGACGTCGAGGCCGTAGGCGACACCGAGGTCGATCTCCATCACACGGTCGAGGACGTCGGCATCGCCCTGGGCGAGGCGCTCGCCACCGCGCTCGGCGACCGGCGCGGGATCGTCCGCTTCGCCCACGCCTACGCGCCGCTCGACGAGGCCCTGGCGCGAGCGGTGGTCGATCTTTCGGGGCGCGGCTTCTTCGTCTACGACGCGCCGAAGGAGATCGCCGCCGCCTGGGTCACCGCGGCCTTCCCGCTCACCCTGGTCGCCGACTTCTTCCAGGCTTTCGCCGACCGTGGCCGGCTTACCCTCCACCTGCAAATCCTCGCGGCCCGGAACGGCCACCATGCCGCCGAGGCTGCCTTCAAGGCGGTGGCGCTCGCGCTGCGCCAGGCCGTGGCCCCGCGGCCGGGGGAGAGCGCCGTGCCGAGTACCAAGGGGACTCTCTCGGCATGAACGCCGCGCCCGCCGCGAGCGCCGCGGTTGTGATCGACGCCGGAGTGGGCAACCTGGGGAACCTCGTGCGTGCCCTTGCCCACCTGGGCGCCGCGGCCGAGGTGAGCGCCGACCCCGGCCGGATCGCCGCCGCCCGCTGCCTGCTCCTTCCCGGCGTGGGCGCCTTCGGCCCGCCGCGGCAGGCCCTCCGCGGAGCGCTCGAAGCGGCCCTCCGGGCGGCGTTACGCGACGGCGCCTGGCTGCTCGGTATCTGCGTCGGCTTCCAGCTCCTCTTCGAGGCCGGCGAGGAGTGGGGCACGACCGACGGCCTGGGGCTCCTGCCCGGCCGGGTCACCCGCCTGCCCGAGGGGGTACCCCTGCCGCACATCGGCTGGAACCGCCTGCACGACCTCGCCGATCACCCCCTGGTCGAAGGCGTGGCGGACTCTCCCTACGTCTACTTCGTCCACAGCTTCGCCCCGGAGGGGGTGCCGGACGAGCTCTGCCTCGCCCGCGCCACCCACGGCCGCGCCTTTCCCGCCGTCGCCGGCCGGGGGCGGGTGCTGGGGACCCAGTTCCACCCCGAGAGGAGCGGCGCGGCCGGCCTCCGGGTGCTCGCGAACTACCTGGCACTATCGGGAGGCGAGAAATGAGCGCGGTTCCAGTCCCGCTTTGGCACGGGAGACGGCACCTTTATGCTGACTCTCTCATGCAGTCTGTCGATTGGATGCGGTCATTCCGGGGGGGATGCTTCTGATGGAACTGTTGCCGGCGATCGATCTTCGCCGTGGCGGGGCCGTACGCCTGCGCCAGGGTGACGATGCCCGGGCGACCCGCTACGGGGACGACCCGGGCGAGCTGCTCACGCGCTACGCCCGGGCCGGGGTCGCGCGGGTCCACCTGGTGGACCTGGACGCCGCCCTGGGCGAGGCGCCCCAGCGCGCTCTGATCGCCGCTCTGATCGCCGCGCTCGCCGCCCTCCCGGGAGCGCCGGCCTTGCAGCTCGGGGGCGGCCTGCGCGACCGCGAGTCCGTCCTCTGGGCCCTCGGAGCCGGCTGCGAGCGGGCGGTCCTGGGCTCCCTCGCCGCCCGCCAGCCGGACCTCTTCGCCTCCCTCGCCCATGAATTCCCCGGCCGCCTCGTACCGGCGCTCGACGTCGAAGCGGGTGAGGCGCGGGTCGCCGGCTGGCGCGAGGGCGCCGGCCGCTCGCTCGGCGAGCTCTGCGCCGGCCTCTCCGGCCTCCCCTGTCCGGCCGTCCTCGTCACCGACGTGGAGCGCGACGGCCTGATGGCGGGCGCCAATATCGATCTCGCCCGCCGGGTAGCGCGGACGTCGGG
>JAXDLD010000729.1:0-14971 GCA_034666805.1 Acidobacteriota bacterium | reverse complement strand
GCGGCCCACGAGGCGCGCTCCGATTTCGCCCGCGAGCGCGAGGCGGCGGAGCGGGGGGCTGCCCTGGGGACGGCGCAGGGGGCCCGCCTCCTCGTGGCGCGGGCCCGCATCCTCGGCGGGACCGCCGCCCGCAACTTGGGCGACCTCGATCGCGCGGCCGCCGCCTTCTTAGAGGCGCGCCAGGTCTTCGCCGCCGCGGGCGACCGGGCCGGGGTGGCGCGAGCGGCGAACAGCCTGGGGATCGTCGCCTGGCAGCGCGGCGACCTCCCCGCCGCCCGCCGGCTCTACGACGAGGCGCTCACGACCTTCCGCGCGACCGGCGACCGGCGGGGTGCCGCCCAGGCACTCAACAACATCGCCATTCTCCTCTGGCAGGAGGGGAATCTGAAGGGCGCCCGGGAGATCTATGGCAAGGTGCTCGCCGTCTACCGCGAGACCGGCAACCGCCGGGGGCTCGCGAGCTCGCTCTCGAACCTCGGCATGGTGCAGCGGGCCGAGGGGGACTTAGGGCAAGCCCGGCGCACCCACGAGCAGGCCCTCACCCTGAGGCGCGAGATCGGCGAGCGCCAGGGGGAGGGGGTGTCGCTCAACAACCTGGCGCAGGTGCTCTCCGACGCCGGCGACCTCATGGGGGCGCGCGACCTCTATGCGAAGGCGCTCGCCATCTTTCGCGACGTCGGCGATCGGCGGAGCGCGGCCGATGCCTTGATCAACCTTGGGGAGGTCGACTGGGAGCGCGGCGAGCTCGAGACCGCCCGCCGTTCCTACGAGGCGGCGCTCGCCGCCAAGCGGGCCATGGGCGACCGCGCGGGCCTCGCCACGGCCCTGGCGGGGCTGGGCGACGTCCACCTCGCCCGTGGCGACCGCGCGGCGGCGGTCAAGAGCTATACCGAGGCGCTGACGCTCCGGGAGGCCCTGGGCAAGAAGGCGGGGGCCGCGCGGATCCGGCTCGGTCTCGCCACCGCCGCCTTCGAGGCGGGGAACCCCGCGGGCGCCGAGCCGCTCGCCCGGGCGGCCATCGAGGAGGCGAAGGCCGCGGAGGCGGCGGGCGTCGAGGCGGAGGGCGAGCTCCTCCTCGCCCGCTGCCGGCTCAGCAGGGGGCAGGTCGCGGCGGCGCTGCAGGCCGTCGACCGTGCCCGGGAGCGCGCCGGCCGCGACCCCGATCGTCGTTTCCGGCGGGCCGCCGCCATCGCCGGAGCGCGCGCCGCTGCCGCCGCCGGCAAGGCCGGCGAGGCGCGCGCCGCCCTGAGCTCGGCCCTGGCCGAGGCGCGCCAGGGGGGACTCGCCGGCTTCGAGCTCGAGGCCGGCCTCGCCCTCGCCGAGCTCGAGCTCGCGGCCGGGGAGGGGGAGACCGGCCGCACCCACCTGGCGGCGGTCCTCCGGCAGGCCCGGGCCCGGGGCTTCGGCGGCATCGCGGCGTTGGCTGAGCGCCAGCTCGGGAAGCGCTAGGCTAACGAAGGGTTGCCCCCCCGGCGGGCGCCTGCTACAGTCTATTTGGAGATACGCATGAGAATCGCGATTCGCCGGCCGCTCCGGCGCCCTCTTCTGGCGCTGAGCTTCGCCGCCATCCTGGGGCTGGCGTCCGCCCCTGGCGTCCATGCCCGGGACGCGTGCGAGATCGAGGCGGAGGACCTGAAGCCCGGCGTCCCGGTCACCGGCATCGCCGGCAGCGTGAGCTGCCCGAGCGGCCCGATCTTCACGATCGACGTCCCGCCGGGAGCGACGCGGCTGACCTTCACGACCTCGGGCGGCATGGGTAACGCCGACCTCCTCGTCAAGCTCGGCTCCGCCCCCAATTCCACCACCTCCGACCGCGCCTCCCAGGAGCCGGGCAACGCCGAGAGCGTGCGGATCGACAACCCGGCGGCCGGCACCTGGTATGTCCAGCTCATCCCGCGGCCCGGCTTCTCCGGGGTGACGCTCACCGCCGATCTCGTGGCGCCCGAGACCGAAATCGAGGACGGGGTGCCCAAGTCCGGCCTGTCGGACGACCAGCCGGGCGGAGTCCAGTACTTCACGGTCAACGTCCCCCCGGGCACCGCCCACCTGACGGTGACGACGACCGGAGGCACCGGCAACGCCGACCTCCTCGTCCGGCGGGGGGCCCTGCCGACCTCGGTGATCTTCGACGCCGCCTCCCGGGGACGCACGAACGCCGAGCGGATCGACATCGCCTCCCCCCAGGGCGGCGCCTTCAAGATCGCGATCGTTGCCAACGCGCCGTTCACCGGGGTCACCCTGGTCGTCACCCTGACCCCGGCCGGGGCCTGCGCGCCCACTACCGAGAGCCTCTGCCTGCTCGCCGGCCGTTTCCAGGTCGACGTCACCTGGACCGACCAGCACTCGGGCGGCTTGAAGGGGGTCGGCAAGTCGATCCCAAGCACCGACCAGACCGGCTACTTCTGGTTCTTCGGCCCGGAGAACACGGAGCTGGTGGTCAAGATGGTCGACGGCCGCGCCTTGAACAACCACTTCTGGTTCTTCCGCGGCGGCCTCTCCGACGTGGACTACACGATCCGGGTCACCGACACCACCACCGGCGCCCAGCGCACCTACCGCAACCTGCCCAACAGCCTGACGAGCGGCGCCGATACGTCGGCGTTCTAACGGGATTCAGGCCTCGATCTCCCGCCCGGCCGTCTCGGGCAGGGTCCATACCCAGATCCCCGCGAGAACGGCGAAGCCGGCGGCGAGCGCCACGCCGCCGGCGAGCCCCCAGCGGCCGGCGACCCCGACGATAACCAGGGGGGTCAGGAACTGCACCCCCCGGGTGACGTTCATGATCACCGACATGGCGGCGCCCCGCACCCGGGTGGGGAAGAGCTCCGCGAAGTAGGCACCGTAGCAGGACCAGGTGCCGGTTCCGATGCCCGCCACCAGCATGCAGGCGAGGCCGACCGCCGGCCGCGCCACGACGGTCTCCCAGAACAGAGTGACCGCGAGGAGGCCGGCGGCGTTGATTGCGCAGTAGAGAGTGAAGGCGCGCCGCCGGCCGATGGCGTCCGACATCCAGCCGAAGGTCAGGTAGCCGAGGAACGACCCGGCGACGAAGGTGAGCGTCCACCAACCCGAGCCGAAGATCGAGAGGTCCCGCTGCTGCTGGAGATAGCGTGGCAGCCAGACGACGGCGAACCAGTAGGACGACATGTTGAAAGCGGTCAGGAGGAAGGCGCGGGTGAAAATCGAGGCCAAGTCGGGGGCGACGAGCTGCGCCAGGATCGGTCGCCGGGAGCGCGCCATCTCCAGCGTCGCCAAGTCGCCGGCCGCGAGCCGCCGCCGGTGCTCGGTCCACAGGTCCGACTCGGGCAACCAGCGCCAAGCGACGAGCACCAGAGCGGGCAGGATCGAGATCAGGAAGACCGCCCGCCACCCCACCATCGGGGCGAGGAAGGAGCCGGCGATGGCGGCCAAGCCCATACCGGCCGGGGCGCCGGTCTGGGCGATGGCGCCGTAGCGGCCACGGAGAGCGGGTGGGAAGGTCTCGCCCACCATCGCCTGCCCCGCCCCCCAGGTGCCGCCGATGCCGAGCCCGGCGAGCGCCCGGCCGATCACCAGCCAGGCGACCCCGGGAGCCAGGCCGCAGACCGCGTTGCCGACCGAGAAGGCGGCGATGGCCACGGCGAGCGAGGCTCGCCGCCCCAGGCGATCGCTCATCCAGCCGAAGAGGAGCCCCCCCACGCCGGTGGCGCCGATAGCGACCGCGGTCAAGACGGCGAGCTGCGGCTCGAGCAGGTGGAAGGCCTCCTTGAGCGGCTGGAGGACGAAGGAGAAGAGCATGAGGGAGTAGAACCCCATGCACCAAGCCCCCCACGCGAAGGCGAGGATGAACCGGTGCACCCGGGCGGGACGCTCGTAATGCGAGAGGCGGGCGGGCTGCGGCGTGGCGAGCACGGCCTGCGATCCTATCGCAAGGCTCGGGCAGTGCGACGTCTCAGCGTCGTGCGGAAATAGCCCCACTCCGGCGGCCGTTCTCTCGACCGTATGAGGCTTTTCTACGTCTGTCTGGCCGTCCTCCTCCTGGCCCTCGGCACGGCCGGGGCGGCGGTCTCCGATCCCTCCCGGGCACGCGAGGGCCTGCTCACGGCGATCAACGCCGAGCGGGCGCAGGGCGGGGCCGCCCCGCTGCGCCTGTCGGCGCCGCTCTCCGCCGTTGCCCAGGACCGGGCCGAGGAGCTGGCCCGGGCGGGCAGTCTTGAGGGGGAGCGGGGGAACGAGGAGCGCCTGGATCGGGAGATGAAGCGCGCCGGCTACCAGGCCCAGCGCTGGGTCGAGAGCGAGATCGCCTCGGACTCCTCCCTGGCGGAGGTCGCCGCCTACTGGCGGCGGCGGAGCGGCGGCACCTACCGGCAGGTCCTGGGCCGGGACTTCCGGGATCTGGGGGTCGGGGTCGCGAGCCTCCACGGCCAGCCCCTCTACACCCTCCTCTTCGCGGTTCCCGAGCGCGAGTACTACGGGGAGCGTACCGCCGGCTTGAAGGACCTGGCCGCCGTCCGCCAGGCGGTCCTCGACCAGGTGAACGCCGAGCGCGCGAAGGCCCGCGCCCGCCCGCTCCTCCTCGAGCCGCGCCTCGACGCGGCGGCCCAGCACCACGCCCAGGACATGCTGGCGCGCGGCTACTTCGCCCACGAGAGCCCGGAAGGCAGGACCGTCCGCCAGCGGTCGCAGGCCGCCGGCTATCGGTGGCATGCCATCGGCGAGAACATCGCCGAGGGGCAGCTCTCCGTCGACCAGGTCGTCCAGGCCTGGATGGCGAGCCCCGAGCATCGCCGGAACATCCTCGACCGCGACTTCATCCACATGGGGCTCGGCCTCTCCCTGGGCGAGACCCCGAAGGGCTTCCGGGTGGTCTGGTGCCAGACCTTCGGACACCCGTAGGAGCGCCGACATGGCCGCCTGGCTCCCCGCCCTCCTGCTCGCCGCCGCGATCACCCCGGTCCCGGCCATCCCGCCCGCCCCGCCGGTCAACCCCGCGGTCCTGCGCCAGGCTCTCCTCGTCCGCATCAACCAGGAGCGCACCGCCGCCGGCGTGCGCCCGCTCACCCTCGACCGCGGGCTTGGGCGTGTCGCCCAGGCCCGGGCGGAGGAGATCGGCCGGCGCGGCGAGCTGCCCAAGGAGGAGGAATCGTTCCTCCTCATCTCCCAGCGCGAGCGCCGGCTGCGCGAGGCCGGCTACATCCCCCACGGCTGGACCGAGAGCCTCACCGCCTCGATCGGCGACGTCGAGACCGTCGTCCGCTACTGGAAGGGGGGGGACAGCTTCGCGACGGCGATGGGGGCCGACTACCGGGACCTCGGGATCGGGGTCGGCACCCTGCGCGGGGTCCCCCTCTATGTCTTCCTCTTCGCCTGGCCGGAGCGCGACTTCTTCGCCCGCCAGATCGCCGGCTTGGCCGACCTGGCGGCGGTGCGGACGGCCATGCTCGCGCGGGTCAACGCGGCACGGCGGGCCGCCGGCCGCCCGCCGCTCGCGAGCGACCCTCACCTCGACGCCGCCGCCCAGGAGCATGCCCAGGACATGCTCCTCCGCGCCTACTACGACCATGACACCCCCGAGGGGCTGACCCCGCGCCGCCGGGTGGAGGGGACCGGCTACCTGGCGCACAAGGTGGGCGAGAACATCGCCGAGGGGCAGTTCTCGGTCGACGAGGTGATGAGCGGCTGGCTCGGGAGCTCCGGCCACCGCCGGAACCTCCTGGACGCCGAGTTCACCGACTTGGGCGTCGGCCTGGCCGTCGGCCGCTTCGAGGACCGCCTGCGCATCCTCTGGGTCCAGGAGTTCGCGGTGCCGGGAATCTGAGGCTCGCCCAGAACGCGAAAACCCCCGGCCTTTGCGGCCGGGGGCTCTCTTCATTCCCGGAAAGACCTATCTTCTAAGCGTCCGCTTCCGGCGCAGCAGGGCGAAGCCCGCACCCGCCAGGAGCAGGACGAGGGCGGCGAAGCCCAGGGGGGAGAGGGTCGGAACCTCGATCACGGACTGGGTGACCAGGAAAGTGGTGGGGTCGACCACCGGGGCGACCGTCGCCGGGTCATCGGTCAGGCCGGTCGTCTCGTTGATGCCGTCGTTGTTACCGTCGAAGTGGAAAGTTCCCTGGTTGCTGATCGCCGTGCCCGCGGTCCCGGGGTTGAGCGTCGCCTTGATGGTGATCGTCACCGAGCCGCCAGCCGGGATGGAGCCGTTCCAGGTCACCGTGCCGGCGCTCTGGGCCGCGGTCCCGGATGAGGCCGTGACGCTGACGAAGGTGAGCCCAGCCGGCAGAGTGTCGGTGAACTCGTTGCCCGGGTTGTCCGCCTGCGCGCCGTTGCCGCTGTTGGTGAGCACGACCGTGTAGGTCACGGTCCCGCCCTCGACGAAGCTGCCGCTCGCCGCCTTGGTGCCGGTGACGTTGGCGCCGGGGGCGACGACGAAGCTGGTGGGGTCGTTGGCCGGTTGGGTCCCCGGATCGTCGGTCTGGGCGGTCGCCTCGTTGGTGCCGTTGCCGTCGGCGTCGAAGGCGATCTGCCCCTGGTTGGTGACGGTCTGGCCGGCGGCGGTGCTCTTGATGGTGGCGTTGATGGTGATCGTCGTCTGCCCGACGACCGCCGGCAGCGCCCCGTTCCAGGTCACCGTGTTGGTGGCGAGGTTGGCCGCGGCGGTGCCGGAGGTGGCGGAAGCCGAGACCAGGGTCACGGTCGCGGGCAGGACGTCGGTGAATTCGTTGCCCGGGTTGTCCGCCTGCGCTCCCGAGCCGGTGTTCGAGAGGACGATCGTGTAGGTGACGGCGCCGCCGGCAGAGAGGGTGCCGGAGACCGTCTTGGTCCCCGAGACCGCCGCCTGGGGCGCGAAGGCGGCGCAGGTGAAGGCCGTGGGGGTGACGACGAGCGACCAGCTGTTGAGCTGGCCGGTGTCGAAGCGGGCCTCGTCGGCGAGGTGAATCTTCCACACCCCCTGCGAGCTCCGGCCCTCGGTATAGGAGAACTGGTCGATCGGGTCGGGACCCAGGTTGGGAATGCCGAACAGCGACCAGATGGGCGAGTTGAAGGCTGGCAGCCAGTCGCCCGTGTAGGGAGCGTCGGCGGAGCCGGAGAGGTTCAAGTCGTTCACCGAGTTGGCGGTGATCAACGTGTTGACGAAGTTGTCGCCGTCGCTGTCGCCGATGAAGGCGCCACGCTGGTAGATCAGGCTCGTGCCGTAGCCGGAGGGCGCCTTCAAGCCGATGACGAGGTCGCCGGTGAAGGTGTGCGGCAGGTCGTCGACCCGGAACTCGAGCTGCGAGACCTCGAGGTCGTCGGTGATCGTCATCGCGTCGGTGACGCCGCGCAGGTCGGAGTCGGGGATGGCGAGGCCGCTCGGGATGGCGCGGGTGTAGGTCACCGGCGTGCCGGGGCCCGTGGGGTTGCCGATGCGCACGGTGAAGTCGACGCTCCGGGAGGGAAGCTCGGACGTCGTGGTGATCGTGAAGTGAATCGCCTGGCCGCAGAGAGCATTCTTCGGCACGGTGAAGAGGAACGGGGTGCCGGAGCCCACGCCCGTGGCCGGGATCGGCCCGTAGGCCGAGCTTCCGGTCAGGATCGTGACCCCCGGGGTCGACGTGGTGAGGGTGGCCGACACCAACGACACGCTGAAGTTGGGGTCGTGCCAGGGGTTCAGGAGCTCGACCGTCAACCGGATGGGCTCGCCGGGGTCGATCGCGCCGTTGTTGTTGCCCAGGCTGTCGTCGACCGTGACCGTGTTGACGTCCAGGTAGGGCAGCGAGAACGACTCGCCGACTCCCAGGAAGGCGCCGGCTCCCAGGATGCCATCCTGGCCCAGGGGGGCGGTCGCCTTGTAGCCGAGGCCGCGATCCGCGAAGCCGGCCCAGATCCACTTCTCGTTGGCGCAGGCGTTGGCGGCGCAGTCGGCGTCGATCAGGGCGTCCCGCGCATCGGTGAAGCTGGGATTGATCGGCGTCATCTTGAGCGCGTCGGTGACGATCGAGAGCATCTTGTCGTTGCCGGTCGGCACGTCGCCGTCCGCCCCCGCCGGATCGGCGATGACGCGGCTGCGCACCTCCCAGAGGGTGTTGGCCCAGAGCTCGCCGACGTTGTGGACCTCTAAGGCGCCGCCGCCGGAGAAGAAGACGTCCAGGGGGCTCGGCGCGATGCCGCCGGCGGTGTTCAAGGTGACGTCGTCGACGTCGGCCCAGGTGAGCGGGTTGACGCTGTTGTCCGTCGTATAGGGGAAGCGGCGGATGCCGTACAGGTAGTTGTCGGTCAGCCCGACGAACTGGTAGGTGGCGTAGGCGCCGGCCACGTACTCGGCGTCTTGCGGATGGGCGTTGCTGCTGTTGAGGAGGGAGAGGGCGTAGAAGTCGCTCCACCCCTCGCCCATGCCGCCGCCCTCGTCCCAGATCAGGCCGTTGCCGTCGCCGATCAGCCGGTTCGACGTACCGTGGGTCAGCTCGTGGAGGACGACCGTGGCATCCAGGCTACCGTCGCGGTTCGGGGTCGGGAAGTCGAAGATGAACATCTGCATGCGGCCCGACGTGCCGTCCGGCGGCGTCGAGAAGTTCGAGTTGTCGGTCCCCGAGCCGTCCTGGCACTCGGCCAAGACCGGGTCTTCGGCGGCGCCGCCCTTGCCGAAGTTGTCGTTCTGGAAGTTGCCGGCCGCCTCGTCGAAACCGAAGCTGTAGAGCCGGTCGTGGTACCAGTTGGTCAGATAGAAGAGGTGGGTGACCGAGCCGCGCTGGAACTGGGTGTCGGTCGGGGCGGTGCCGGCGTCGGGATTGCCCCCCTGGGGAGCCGGCGTGTAGTTGTAGCCGGTGCCCAGGAAGTCCCGCTGGTTGCCGCTGCCGTCCAGGTTGCCGACCGGCCGGCCGTTGTCGTCGAGCAGGCCCGGATTCGGCGCGTTGAGGCTGTTGGGGTCGAGATAAGTGTCGGTGTTGTTGCCGGTCGTCGTCTTGCCACCGTCGTCGATCCAGCCGTTGGGGGAGGCCGTCGCATCCTGCACGGTCGACATCTTGACCGTCGTGCGGGCGATCTCCGGAAACTGAGTGCCGGCGCCGGGGGTCACGTCGGTCGGCGAGTGCGGCGCCGGGCTCTCGGCGGGGGTCTTGCCGTCCCCCTGCACGTAGACGCTGAAACGCGCCTCCTGGGTCGAGGCATAACTGCGCATGTTCTTGCGCCAGAGGAGGACGCCGCTGCCGGCGTCGACCAGGGTGTTCCAGTCGCCGGGACCCTTGGTGAAGGTCACCTGCTGCCAGGCCGGCACGAGGACGCCGGGGCCGAGGGGGAAGTAGACGAGGTGGCTCGGCACGCTGCCCGTAATCCGCGGGTCGCCGGTGACGACCTCGGCCCGGGTGCCGTCCGCCGCCGCGTTGCGCAGGGTCAGCTTGGCGGGATCGAGGGGGATCCCCACCGACCGCATGGCCGTGACCAGGGCCTGCTGCGCGGTCGTCTGTGGCGAGGCGGCGACGGCGTTGACCGGCGCGTTCGGGGCGAGGAGGCCGACGACGCGGATGATCCGGCCATTCCGGTCGAGGGTGACCCGGGTGTCGCTCTGGAAGACCGGCAGGCCATTGACGACCTGCTCGAAGCGCACCATGCGCAGGCCGCTTTTCCGGTCGAGGCTCTCGCCCTTGAAGCGGAGGTTCGCGAGGTCGGCTTCGGAAAGGCCGTAAAGCGCCGTATGGGCGCGCAGGAAGTCGAGGACGATGTCCTTGCCCGCCCTGCCGGGCGCGGGGCCGGTCAGGGCGCCCTGGTTGTTGCGCACGATCTCGGCGGCGCCGAAGAGGGGCGAGAAGCGCACCTCGGCCCCCGGGGAGACGGTCTTGAGCTGCGCGGCTCCCGCCTGCAGAGCCCGGATCTGGGCCGCCGCCCGGAGCCCGGTCTGGCGCGTGTCCACCCGGTTGCCTGCGAGGACGCGGACGAGGTCGCGCCGGTCCATGACCCGCACGTCCAGGTTGCCGGCCGCGGTGGCCGCGGGCTTAGCCTGAGGTCGCGGCGGCGCCACGATGGCACCGAGAGGGAGAGCGGCCAGGGCCAGAAGGCCGGCGAGAACGAACGCAGATGGACGGCGAGAGACGCGGAAAACCCGGCTCGGACTCATAAACTCCTCCAAAATCGGCAATGACGACAGAAGAGGGTACCACAGCCCCAGTGGTTGAGCCTTCGGAAAGGGGCGTGATACCTTGCCGACTCTCGCGGGGCTCGATCGCGCTCCGCTCCCCTATGGAAGAGGACGTCAGCATGAGCAGAGAGATCACAGGCCCGGTCCGGGTGCGCTTCGCGCCCTCCCCCACGGGGTTCCTCCACGTCGGCGGCGCGCGCACGGCGATCTACAATGACCTGCTGCGCCAGCATGTGGGCGGCGCCTTCATCCTGCGCATCGAGGACACCGACCGCGAGCGCTCGGACGAGGCCATGACCCGGCAGATCCAGTCGGCCCTCGCCTGGATCGGTGTCTTCTGGGACGAGGGGCCGTTTCTCCAGAGCGAGCGCCTGGCCCGCCACCGCGAGCGCGCCCAGGAGCTGCTCGACCGGGGCTCCGCCTACCGCTGCTTCTGTACCGCCGAGGAGCTCGACGCCCAGCGCGCCGAGGCGCAGGCCCAGGGGCTCGCCTTCCGCTACCCCCGCACCTGCCTGCACCGCTCGCCGGAGGAGACCGCTGCGCTCCTCGCCCAGGGCAAGCCGTTCGCCGTCCGCTTCCGCATGCCGGACGAGAACATTCGCTTCCACGACCTGGTGCGGGGCGACATGGACTTCCCGCCCGACGCCCTGGACGACTTCATCCTCCTGCGCTCGGACGGCTCGCCGACCTACCACATGTCGGTCTGCGTCGACGACATCGACATGAGCGTGACGCACGTCATCCGCGGCGAGGACCACCTGTCGAACACGCCCAAGCACATCCCGCTCTTCCGGGCGCTCGGCGGCGAGGTGCCGACCTTCGCCCACCTGCCGCTGATCCTCGGGCCGGACAAGAAGCGGCTCTCCAAGCGCACCGGCGCCACCTCGGTCGAGGAGTTCCGTGCCGAGGGAATCCTGCCGCAGGCGCTCTACAACTTCATGGCCCTCTTAGGCTGGAGCCCGGGGGACGACCGCGAGATCCTCTCCCGGCGGGAGATGGCGGAGATCTTCTCGGTCGAGCGCCTGAACGCCTCGGCGGCGGTCTTCGACCGCGAGAAGCTCCTCTGGATGAACGCGCAGTACCTCTCGCGCCTGACGGTCGCGGAGATCCTCCCCCATCTCCAGCCGTTCTTAGAGCCGCTGGGGCTCGCCGACGCCGATCCGGCCCGGCTCGCCGCGGTCATCGAGCTGCAGAGGAGCCGCGCCCATACGCTCAAGGAGCTCGCCCAGGCTCTCCTCCCCTACTTCCGGGAGCGGCTCGACTACGATCCGGCGCTGGCGGCCAAGTTCCTCAAAGACCCCGACCTCGCCGGTCACGTCGCGGCCCTGGCCGAGCGCTACGCCGCCCTCCCGGAGTTCGAGAAGGGGGCGCTCGAAGCAACCCTCCGGGCTTTAGCCGAGGAGCGGGGATTGAAGGCCGGGGTGCTCATCCACCCGACCCGCATGGCCCTCTCCGGCCTCGCGGGCGGCCCGCCGCTCTTCGACCTGGTCGAGACGATGGGGCGCGAGGCCGCAGCAAGGCACCTGAGGAACTTCGTGTCCTTCCTCAAAGAGGCGCCGGTCGCGGCACCGCCAGCTGAGGCGTAGAGCCTTAAGGGTTGACCTCGACGCCGCCTTTCCGCTACCCTCTCGGCTCGTCCTGCTGGGAGGTCGTTCAATGGTAGGACATGCGGCTCTGGACCGCAGAATCGGGGTTCGAGTCCCTGCCTCCCAGCCAATCTCTGCTCCCAGGTCTCCTTCTACTCCCCATCCCCCTCCCCATCCCCGCCCTCCCCACCCTTCAGCCCCGCCTTCTTGGCATAGTACCGGAAGCTCCGGAAGCTCATCCCCAAAAGCTCGGCGGCCTGGGTCTGGACGCCGTCGGTGCGCTCCAGGGCCTGGGTCATGAGCTGGGCGCGGATGTCCTCCAGGTAGGCCTCTAGATCCAGCCCCTCCTCGGGGAGGTCGACGATCTCCGAGTTGCTCCGCCGGTTGGTCAACAGGCGGACCGGGAGGTCGCGGGTGGTGATGGTCTCCGCATGGGCGAGGGCCAGCGCGCGCTCGACCAGGTTCTCGAGCTCGCGGACGTTCCCCGGCCAGTCGTAGCTCTCCAGCATCTTCATGGCGTCGACCGAGATCTGGCGCGTGGGGACTTCCATCTGCTTGCTGTATTTCTGGAGGAAGAAGTCGACCAGGAGCGGGATGTCCTCCCGCCGCTGGCGCAGCGGCGGCAGAGTGATGGGGATGACGTTGATCCGGTAGAAGAGGTCCTCTCTGAACTCGCCCTGGGCGATCCGCTTCTCCAGCTCCTGGTTGGTGGCGGCGATGATCCGCACGTCGACCGGCTCCTCGGCGTTGCCGCCCACCTTGCGCACCACCTTCTCCTGGAGCGCGCGGAGCAGCTTGACCTGCATCGAGGGGGTCATCTCGCCGATCTCGTCCAGGAACAGGGTGCCGCGGTCGGCCTCCTGGAAGAGACCCTTCTTGTCCCGCACGGCGCCGGTGAACGCCCCGCGCTCGTGGCCGAAGAGCTCGCTTTCGAGCAGGTTTTCGGGCAGCGCCCCGCAGTTGATCGAGAGGAAGCGGCGCGCCGCTCGCGAGCCCGCGAAGTGGATGGCGCGGGCGATCAGCTCCTTGCCGGTGCCGCTCTCGCCGTGGATGAGGACCGTCGAGCTGGTCCGCGCCACCCGTTCGATGAGGGCGAAGATCGCCTGCATCCGCGAGCTCTTGCCGATGATGTTGCTGAAGGTGTACTTCTGCTCCAGCTCGCGCCGCAGGTAGACGTTCTCGTCCACCAGCTCGGCCTTTTCGAGCGCCTTCTGGGCGACGATCTTCAGCTCCTCGACGTCGAACGGCTTCGAGATGTAGTCGTAGGCCCCGAGCCGCATGGCCTCGATCGCCGACTTGGTCGAGGTGTAGGCCGTCATCATGATCACCGCCGCGTTGCCGTTGACGGCCTTGATCTCCTTCAAGATGTCGAGGCCGTTGCCGTCGGGCATGAGGATGTCGCAGAGCACGAGGTCGTAGGTCCGCGCCGCCAGCGCCTTCCTCGCCTCCTCGGCCGAGCGGGCGGTCTCCACGTCGTAACCTTCCTGCTGGAAGAGGAGGGAGAGGAAATCGAGGAGGCTCTCCTCGTCGTCGGCGATCAAGAGGCGCGGCGCGCTCATCAGGGTGCTTCTCCAGGGATGGCGGGAATGGCGGTCATATTGGAGGCATTCGAGGCATTGCCCCAGGCTTCGGCGGTGGGGAGCTCGACCGTGATCGTCGTGCCGCCGCCCGGGCGGCTGTCGACCCCCAGGTGGCCGCCGTGCTCCTGGACGATCCGGTAGACGATCGCCATGCCGATGCCGGTGCCGCCGTCGAAAAAGGATTGGAAGGGGTGGAAGAGGTTCGCCCGCTGCTCCTCGGACATGCCGCGGCCGTTGTCCTTGAACTGCACCCGGTAGCAGTCGTCCCCGAGCCGGCCGATCACCTGGAGAGTCCCCCCCTCGGGCATGGCGCGGAGCGAGTTGCGGGTCAGGTTCCAGAAGATCTGGCTCACCTGGTCGGGGTCGGCGATCAGGTAGGCCGAGTCGGGCTGGAGGTCGATCGCGAGGAGGTGGCGCGGGGAGACCTCCTCGCTGTTCCTGAGCAGCTCGAAGTTCTCGGTCAACTGGCGGGCGACGTCGAAACGCACGTTCAGCCGCTCGCGCGGGCGGGCGAAACGGAGGAAACCCTTGATCGTGCGGTCGAGCCGCTGGCTCTCCTTGAGCAGGATGTCGATGAGCTTGCGCTGCGGGCCGTCGCTCGCCGCCGACCCCGAGAGCATCTGGACCGAGCCCGAGATCGCCGCCAGCGGATTGCCGATCTCGTGCGCCAGGCCGGCCGCGAGCTCGCCCACCGCCGCCATCCGGTCCTTCAGCCGCACCTCCTCCTGGAGGAGGCGCCAGCGGGTCAAGTCCTGGAAGATGACGATGTAGCCGCGCTGGGTCTCGAAGGCGTCGGTCAGCTGGGAGATGGAGAAACCGAGGTAGGCCATCCCCGTGCCGCGGCGGACCTCGACCTCGGCGCGGAGCCGGCCGCGCTGCTCGGAGGCCGCCGTCAGCTCCCCCCAGCGCTCGACCGAGAAGAAGCCGGAGCTCTGGATGGGCGAGCCCAGGAGCTCCCCCTCCTCCCGGCCGAGGATCGCCAGGCCCGCGCGGTTGACGCTGGTGACCACTCCGTCCAAATCGGTCGTCACCAGGCCGCTGCTGATCGACTCGATGACGTCCCGGTGGACGACCTGGAGGTCGGCTAAGTCCTCGCTCTTCTCTTCCAGCTCGCGCTCGGCGCGGGTCACGTGCTGGGAGAGGTACGAGGTCAGGAGGGCCACGGCGTAGAAGCCCACGAAGTGGACGGCCAGGTTGTAGTTGAGCCGCCAGAGGAGGTCCGGCTCCGCCGCCGGGGCCAGGCCGTGGACGGGGATGAAGTGATAGTAGAGGCTGACGAGGAGGCTCGCGTAGAGGAGGTAGGCGGCGCTCGCGACGATGATCCCGGCCCGGCGGCGCAGCAGAGTCGAGGCGACCGCGATGATGATCAGGTAGAGCATCGAGAACGGGCTCGCGATCCCCCCCGCGTAGTAGACGAGCGCGGTAATGAGGACCAGATCGCCGCCGAACTGGATGTAGGCCTGGAGCGGGTAGCGCTCGCGGAGCAGCCGGAAGAGGGCGATGTAGAGGAGAGTGGCGGTGAAGGTCAGCCCCGCCAGGGCGTAGAGGAAGGCCGGCGGCAGGTTGTCGGCCGCGGTGGGCCCCGCCGCGAGCTGGATCAGGAAGCCGGCTAAAAGCACGCTCCCCACCGCCACCACCCGGATCGCGATATACCAGCGGAGCTGGCGCGCGAGGGGCGGGATGGGAGAGGCCTCGCGGGCGGCGGGGCGTGCGGGGCCGGG